>NZ_MCHF01000011.1:0-1268 GCF_001707455.1 Dehalobacter sp. TeCB1
ACTCAACTTTCCCACCCTGTCGGGTAGGTTGAAACCTTGAAAGTCTTTGAAAGTATGGTTAAATACAACAAGGAAACCACCAAATCTGGTATAATGAGAATAACCACAAACCCAATAATACCAGTACTTTGGAGGTTTCCTATGACCAGTATTATACCAGATTTGACGAGTAACGAAAATGCTGTTTCCTCACGAATCGATCAATATTTTATCCAGAATTCATTTTCCAAGCTCCTTAAACGTTGCAATTTTTATAAAGAATCAGGAATTCCGTGTGTGACTATTTTAAAAGAACTTTTCACCCTTGTTTTTACCGGAAAGAATCTCTTTAGAACACTTGAAATGAAACCCGAAGAATTATCTTTCCGTAAAAATACAGCCTATCGCTTCTTAAACTCCGGTCATTATAATTGGTCAAAACTCCTGTTGTTACTAGCATCTAAGGTCATTGATTTTGTTAATGGTTTGACCAGTGATGATCGGAAATCGGTACTCATTGTTGATGATTCTCTTTACAGCAGAAGTCGAAGTAAGAAAGTTGAACTGATGACTCGGGTCTTTGACCACACAACCCATAAATTTGTGAAAGGCTTTCGAATGCTGACTTTGGGCTGGTCCGATGGAAACACATTTCTGCCTATTGGTTTTTCACTCTTAAGTTCCCAGAAACCGGAGAAGATCTTGAATCCGGCCAAGCCTTTGGATAAGCGAACGATTGCTTACAAAAGAAGAACCGAGGCGATGGGGAGTACAACCGATGCTTTGATTAATCTTCTCCACTGTGCTGCTCATATTCCAGCTAAGTACGTTCTTTTTGACAGCTGGTTTGCCCATCCTAAGACGATCTTAAGGGTCAAACAAGAAAAGCGCGATGTTATTTGCATGTTGAAGATTACAGAGAAAATTCATTACCACTATAACGGAAAATGGCAGCCCCTTCAGGAACTTCGTAAATTGGCAGGTGATATTGCTGATGCTAAAACAGGGATCATCGGTTCAATAACAGTTCAAATACGTGAGACCAAAAATATTCAAGACTTAACCGATGTGAAAATTGTTTTTGTTCAGGACAGACGATCGAAAAACTGGCTGGCCCTCCTGAGTACGGACTTGGAGCTATCTGAAGAAGAAATTGTCCGTATTTACGGCAAACGCTGGGACATAGAAGTTTTCTTCAAAGTATGCAAGTCGTATTTGGCTCTGGCTAAAGAATACCAAGGACGAAACTATGATGCTCAGGTAGCCGCAACATCCATCGTATTTCTAAG
>NZ_MCHF01000012.1:0-141325 GCF_001707455.1 Dehalobacter sp. TeCB1
AGTATGGCTGTGGGTTCATTTACTGGAGTATTGAAGATCCGGTGGGTTTTGCTAGAACACTGCCTATAGCAAAAATGGCCGATATTGTATTTACGACCGCTTTGGAGTGTATCCGTGAATACCGGAATCAAGGAATTCAGGCCCATCTTCTTATGTTTGGCTGCAATCCTGAATTCCACCAAAGCGGGGTATATAGGCCCCAGTATGACCTGGATTTTGCTGTGCAGGCTAGTTGGTACAATTTTGCTTCCAGAATAGAGGGCTTTAACATTTTGTTAAAGCCTTTGCTGGGATTAGGTCATAAGTATCGCATTTGGGGATACAATTGGGACAGTGATCCACAGGCCCGCGCTTTTCTAGGAGATAATGGGGACCATTTCGCCGGGATTCTTCCCAATGAGAAGCTGCCGGATCTATGTGCTTCTGCCAGAATCATTCTAGGATTTCAGTGTGACTCCTCCAGTATTACGCAGACCA
The DNA here is from genome assembly GCF_001707455.1 of Dehalobacter sp. TeCB1. NCBI lineage: Bacteria > Bacillati > Bacillota > Clostridia > Eubacteriales > Desulfitobacteriaceae > Dehalobacter > Dehalobacter sp. TeCB1. The sequence continues at coordinate 478 of NZ_MCHF01000012.1, forward strand.
GTATGCGGAATTATGAGGTGCTTTCTTGCGGGGGATTCTATCTTTGTCAATATACCAAGGCCAGTGCCTATATTTTCCGTGAGGGAGCCCACCTTGAACTTGCCAGGGATAAAGAAGAGGCCGTGAGTAAAGTGTTATTTTACTTGGCCCATGACCAGGAACGTATCAGGGTTGCCCGGCTGGGGCAGGAGTATGTGCATAGAAGGCACTCATATGAGGTCAGGGTTAGTGAGGATGTTCTTCCTCACATTGAACGGAGAGCATAAGGGAAACCGCTAAGATCAGAGAACTACGGGTCTGAATTGTTTTGTGCGGCTGAAAGCCTTTTATAGATCATTAACATTTGCTGGCCGCACCAGCATCCTTTGTTTTGGGAATTTATGATTTTCAAAAAGCATCTCCCAAAGCCATTGATTTCTGAGGGAAAACTGTTTTCTGAAAGAATAATCTGATGTTCAGGACAAATCGGAGGCTTTTCATTATAAGGAACTAGAAGTATATAATATTGGCCGGTACTTAAGAGATGTTGAGCAAATACTTCAGCCGGGTTCGGAAAGTGCTCAAGACAGTTGCTGGAGATAATAACATTAAAGCGATCTTTTTGAGGATCGAGGATTTCTGAACGGAAGTTGCCGGACGGGTAATCAGCTTTGCATTTTTTGACAGCAGTCTCTGAAAAGTCCAGACCGGTTACATGAGCGTTTGAAAATCTTTTGCTAATCTCCTCAACTCCTTGTCCCAGAGCGCAGCCCCAATCCAGGATAAAGGGACTCCCATCCTTAATGTATTTACACACTTCTTCGGGCAGATTCTCCAACAGCATCCTCATGAAAAATCTTGTCTGATTCTTTCCTCCTGCCGTTTCCCAATTAACATCAAACCGGCTGTCCCAATACTCTTTAGAGTTTATCGTCGTCATATTTTTGTCTCCTCCTCATTCGTGTAATAACAGCATATTCATCGTACAAAGCATTGTTCACCAAAGGCCTATTATCATAGATTCTCAAGTATCCGGCAAAGAGGAGATGGAATTAAAGCGGGTCCATTTATTAAAATACGATATTAAAAAGTCTAAGGTTCTTGGGATTGCTCCACAATTGACGGCAATAAAAGGGCCATTTGGTCTGCTTTGATTATGGATAGCTTGGCAAACACTTCTTTACCCGTACCGTTTTCTCCTTGAAGGAGAAAATGAGCATCGAATTTGGCAAATTTTTGAGCCAGTTTGACGGAATTCACCATCGGCTCAGAACTGCCGATAATTTTATCAAACATAAATTTGGTTTCCGACATCACCGTATGGGATACATTTCTTCCGCTATGTTTTCGTATGGCTAATAGACATCCGAAATTTTGTCCAAACTTATTTGACATTGAATAAATAGAAGTCAGTTTCAATTTTTGATGTGCATAGGTAATGTCGATATCAACATCGTCTAAAGATTCTCCTGATTGAAGTACAGACTGGATCAGAGGCTGCTGCCCGAATACGGATTCAATTTGCTGACCGATTATTTCCTGACCCAGATTACTGACAATCTTTTCAGCATTTCCATTAACCTGAGTAATAATCCCTTTATTATTTATTTTACATAAATATTTGGGAAATTGGTCCATCACAGAATAGACTTGATCGCAGTCGTACCGTTGTTATCAAAATCAAAAATTAGTAAGAGTTAGAATTGTGTATCTGTTCCAAATACTTTACCAAGCCCCCGGAGGCTTGAATAATATTTTTCGAAATTTGCGCTTACATCAAAAAAAAATTTTATGATAAACTTAAACTACAGCGTGCGATTTGGTAAACGTAAGTCCATTTGCCATCACCGGGGCTGTATTTTTTACGGTTGGAGCCGAATATTTGATAGGGGCGGAGCATGGATAATTATATCAGCATCACAGGTGCAAGAGAAAATAATCTAAAAAATATAAGTCTAAAAATCCCCCGCAATAAGCTGACAGTATTTTCGGGTGTTAGCGGCTCGGGATCCCACGGTTGAAACGGAAAATAGGCGCTTTATGTCAGGTTGGCCTCGGCTATATTAAACTCGGTCAGGCGTCAACAACTTTATCAGGCGGTGAAGCGCAGCGTGTAAAGCTGGCAACCGAGCTGCTTAAACCAGCTACGGGATCGACCGTATATATATTTGACGAGCCGACGACGGGATTGCATATGGCTGATATTCAAATACTTATCGATATGATCCATAGACTTGTTGACGCCGGGAATACCGCAGTTATTATAGAACATAATCTCGATTTAATAAAGAATGCGGATTTTATTATCGACCTTGGGCCAGAAGGAGGGGTTGACGGAGGAAACGTCATATGCAGCGGCACACCCGAACAGGTTGCCGGGTGCGGCGAAAGCTATACAGGTCAGTACTTGAAAAAGTATTTAGGTATAGAATGAGGCAAATAAATGACATATACACGCTACTCAAATCTTGAATTGTTGAAACTGCCCGATTGTGACGGGCTTCTTGAAAACGGCAAATGCAAATATCTGGATGTTCCTGCTTGTCTGGGGGAAAACTGTTCGTAATATCATAACAGCCGGGAAAAGGTATTTGCGCGCCTGCGTTCGTTAGATAAAGAAAAGCAGGAGCATATCTCCCGGAAATATTATAGCAGTAAACGCCCTTGGGCGAAAACCGAAGTAAAACCAAGGAGGGAACATAGGTATGTACAAGATAAACGATCTTATAGTATATGGAAAAACGGGTGTTTGCAAAATCATGGATGTCACGATCCCCAAAGATAACAGCTTTGAAAGAGACCAGCTTTATTACGTCCTGCAACCGTTGTATGAGAATAGCGTAGTCTATACGTTGGTCAATACGAATGTATTCATGCGTCCTATCATATCCGCGGAGGAAGCCGAACGCCTTATTGATATGATCCCCAAAATTCAAGCCGAGCCGTATTACAACGATCGTATGCAGGAGCTTACGCAACACTATGAAGCTGCTATAAAAGCTTATAATTGCGCGGATTTAATTGAGCTTGTCATGTCTATCTATGCTAAAAAGCAGATTGTCAAACAGCAAAACCACAAATTCGGACAGATAGACCAGAAATTTATGAAACAGGCGGAAGAACTTCTATTCGGCGAGATTTCAGTCGCGCTCGGTATTCCACTAGACAAGGTGCAGAAGTATATTGCATCAAGAGTTGAAGAACAATAAATACTGTTAATTTTGTACAAAATCCCATGGCAGTTGATTGGTTGAAGGTAAAAAGTACCTGATTGGTTAAAAATAAATAGAAATTTTGTGAAGTACTGCCAAACGCAGTGCTTACTTATTTCCCAAAATGGTGATAATAAAACAAAGTTGAATAATGGGAGGTGATTGCCATGATGACGACAAAGATACCCAATAGGTTGGCTCAAGAAAAGTCTCCGTATCTCCTCCAGCATGCCTACAACTCGGTTGATTGGTTTCCTTGGGGTGAGGAAGCTTTTCAGAAAGCCAAAACGGAAGATAAGCCTATCTTCCTATCTATTGGGTATTCTTAAAGAAAAAGCTTGTTGTCATTGGTGTCATGTCATGGAACGGGAATCTTTTGAGGATGAAGAAGTCGCCGCAATACTGAACCGCAGTTATATTCCGATTAAGGTGGATCGCGAAGAAAGACCGGATATTGATCAGTTGTATATGACCTATTGTCAGATGATGACCGGAGCAGGCGGCTGGCCACTGACTGTGCTGATGACGCCGGATAAACAGCCTTTCTTTGCCGGAACGTATTTCCCGAAACACAGCCATTACGGACGTCCCGGCCTCATGGATATTCTGAGTCAGGTAGGTGAGCTGTGGCAGACAGAGAAAGATAAAGTCATCCAAACGGCAGCGGAACTTTACGAAACAGTTACCAGGCATTATCGTGGGGATAAAAACGCCACGTCTGCCGTGCCAAAGAACAAGCAGACCCTGCCATTTACAGAGAAAGAAAAAGACAGCGGTGATATAGCTGTCTGGGGTAAAAACGTACTGGACAAAGGATATGCACTGCAGGAAGACAAGTTTGATTCACGATACGGGGGATTCGGTAGTGCTCCGAAATTCCCGGCTCCCCATAACCTGGGTTTTTTATTGCGGTATTCAATGGAAGAGCCACAGAGCAAAGCACTGGTAATGGTTGAAAAAACATTGGACAGCATGGCTGACGGAGGGATCTTCGATCATATCGGGTTTGGCTTTGCACGCTATAGCACAGACCGTTACTGGCTGGTTCCCCATTTTGAAAAAATGCTTTATGACAACGCCGGTCTGGCCCTTGTGTATTTGGAAGCTTATCAGAAAACCAAAAAGGAAAAATACCGCCGGGTTGCACAAAATATATTTGGGTATGTTCTGCGCGATATGACTTCTCCGGAAGGAGGCTTTTATTGTGCAGAAGATGCAGACTCCGAGGGTGAAGAGGGCAAATACTATCTTTGGTCTAATGATGAAATCAGAAAAACGCTGCAGGAAGGGATCGAACTTCTTCAAAAAGCAAAAGATGCAAAAAATAAATTTGAACCTTTTCTAAATCAACCGGAAGAAATTGTGGAAATCTACTGTGATGCTTATGGAATTACGGAAGAAGGCAATTATGAAGGGAAAAACATTCCTTCACAAATCTTCAGTGGCAGAGACGATCTGGCTTTTCGCTGCAGTTTGACCGGAGATGAACTCGACGAATTGCTGAACCTCTGCAATGCTATTCTGTTTAAGGCGAGAGAAAAAAGGGCCCGTCCAGCAAAAGATGATAAGATCCTGGTTTCCTGGAACGGTTTGATGATCAGTGCTCTAGCCAAAGGAGTGCAGGTGCTCGCAGGCGATCTCTCCTGGAGAAGCGACAGAGTGAGCCTACTTCTGGCTGCAGAAAATGCCGCAGGCTTTATCATGGCCAGGATGTTTGATTCACGCGGCAGACTGCTCGCCCGGTACAGGAATGGTGAGGCAGGTATACCTGGTTATCTTGACGATTATGCTTTTCTGGTTGATGGGCTGCTGGAACTCTATATGGCGTGTGGAAAAACAGTATATCTGGAGCAGGCTATACATCTGCAGGAAGAACAGGAAAAACTATTCCGGGATGAAACAAACGGCGGATATTATTTTACCGGAAGAGATGCTGAAGAACTGCTATTCAGGCCCAAGGAGATCTATGACGGTGCGATGCCTTCCGGGAACTCGATGAGCGCCTGCAATCTAGTGAGGCTGTGGAGACTTACCGGCCTATCCAAATGGCAGGAACTGGCCGAAAGACAACTTAATTCGTTCCGAAACGCTGTTGAGGACTACCCTCCTGGATACACCGCTTTCCTTCAGGCAATCCAATACGCCTTAAGTCAGGGCGAGGAACTGGTATTGTCCGGATCGGCCGGTAATGAAGAATTAGAAAAAATGCAGGCCGTCATTTTTAAAGACTTTCATCCGCATGCTGTCGTGGCCTATAATGACGGTTCATTAGCGCAGGTGATCCCGAGAATGCAAGATTACCCTGTCAGTGAGACTCTTTGTGTTTATGTCTGCAGGGATTTTGCCTGCAGGGAGCCTGTAAATACCCCCGAAGAATTAGCAAAAATCTTGACGGAATAGTACTGCCTTGATGCGTCGTCGTACTTTATCTTTCCGATGCTTGTTACCTTTCCGTGTATCTATTTGTGAGTACGACAAAAGCATCAAGTTTCCGATGGACTCGCTCAAAGAGAAGACCGCCGGCAAACCACACCGGCGCAAAGCTCAGCGTAATAAGTCCGTTTATCGCCAGCGGATCCGTATACCGCCACGGATAGACCCCCAGAATTTTAAGCAGAAACAGACCGCTTGTATATTCTATCCCCCAGATTGCTGTGAGCCAAACGAGTCCCCTCAGCGGCCACCTCCACTCTGAAATCAAATCGTGCAAAGGTTCAAGAATAACAGCGGAACCATATATAAAGAACATCCAAAGGTTGGTAAAGCCCATCAGCCGGAAATCCCCGTGGACAAAAGAATCAAGTCCTGTCCAGATTATTTCGAGGCTCCAGCCCATCAGCCCGTAAAATAAATATCGTTTTAGCATGATCATAGTTTGTGACAGGGAGGGATATTTTACTTATTGTAAAATATCCCTTAATAATTAGTACCATGGTTAACCCTAATCTTAACTATTCTTAGATAAAAGTGAATAGTTCGGAAAGCGCACCGAATACGGGGACTCCTTCTTTGTGAATTAGTCCTGGGAAAGGATTCTCTTTTCCAGTGTGTTCGATTGCTTTTGTGATCACTTCAAGACTCATCGGGGCGATAGGTAAATTACGACAATCTTCGAGCGAGTAGAAACCGGCCTGGATTACCTCGACCGGATCATGTTTTAATTGACCGCCCAGACCGCGAAGAAAGAAGACAATATAAATATTGTGTTTCACGTTCGGGATATCTTCAGGGTAATCGCGGACTGCCAGAATGCTTACAGGCTTCGACAGGATGCCGGTTTCCTCGCGGACTTCCCTGACAACCGCTTGGGCAATTTTTTCATTCTGTTCTACATAGCCGCCGGGAATAGTCCATCTTCCTTTACCGGGGTTATGCGCTCTTTGGACGAGGAGTACTTTGTCGTCTTGAAGCAAAAGACCGCCTACGCCCAGGGAGTATTCCCCCCAGTGGATATAGTCACAGGCCGGGCAGCTTTGCCTCTTTTTGTCTTCAATTAGTTTATACTCCAGGGCGGCAGAACACACGGGACAAAACTTAAATTCCGGATAAAGAGACGGCATATGATTCCTTCTTTCTCTAATCAAAGTTATTAATCCTATTTTATCCTGAAAAAGAGAAGATGCAAATTTTATCTAAATTGGGAAATACGGCACGAAGGATAAATAATTTCTTTGTAGAACTACTAAATAATACTTTAATCGACTGAATTTTCAACCTGTGGGGGAAATATAAGAATGAAAAATGATAAGAAAAAAGAGATTTGGCTCGATCCTGAGGAACTCCGGCAGTTGTTGGAGGGAGGCTTGTATTGGAAAGATATAGAGCCCAAACTGTCCGAGGAAAATGCGGAAAGCATCAGAAGGCAGCTTAGTCTTGAAGATGAGGCTGATATTAATGACGGTGCTATTGACGAGTATGACCAGAACACCGGGGAATTTGACCAGACCAACGGAGAATATGGCCGGACGGCCGGGAAGTCTCCGGAAGAGGATCAAGCGGAAGCAGGGCCTGTTTTTGCCGGAGATTCGGATGAAGACAATGAGGAGATCAGAACGATTTTGCTTGGTGATCAAAATTCGGGGCAGGATGAACTGCAAAGACTGTTTATCTCCCAAGCGGCTTCCCTGGAAGATGACTTTAATGAAATGAAAAATCCGGCGGAAACAAGTCCGGACAGCTTCAGCCCGCTTGCTGATACTGAGGCAGCGGATGATTTGAATAAAGCTGATGAAGCCTACAACGCAGAAGATACCGCTATGAACCCGACAGATCTGGGTACTCTGGAGGAAACAGAAGTAGGGGCGGAAGAAAGAAGCCGCTTTTCTGATTTAAATAGTTATATCATGAACAGTAAAAATGACCCGAGTGCGGACGATGACGATGACTTAGATTTTGAGTTCGAACAGAAACGCGGCTTTGGTGGACTAAAGCTTGTTATTCTGGTTGTGATTGTTGCAGCGGTCACCTTCGGTTTGTGGTATTTCTTTATCAGCGATTGAGGACTTTTCGCTAAGTACAGCAATGTTGAATTTTTTATAGTCAGCGAGCAAAAAAACCTATCTTCGGATAGGTTTTTTTTAATAAAATAGTTTTCAAAATGATCAAAAAGGGTTAAAATAGTTACGAAGGTCAAAAAAGGTCATAAAGTCAGCAAAGGTCAACATTGAAATAAGGATGGATGACGATGAGTAATTTGGCGGACAGAATCGAGGAGTACCTCAAGAAGATTATAGAGCAGGCCGAAGTTGGGTATATTGTCCTGCAAAGAGGTTATCTTGCTGATTTCTTTTCATGTGCTCCTTCCCAGATTAACTATGTTCTTACAACGAGGTTTACTGCAGAACGCGGCTATCTTGTTGAAAGCAGAAGAGGCGGCGGCGGATATTTAAGGATTGTTAGGCTGGGACTTGATCCTGAGGGTAAATTCCAGAGACTCATGTCGGAACTCATTGGGGATGACCTTTCCCAGGATCGGGCTAACAATCTTGTGGACAGACTCAGAGAAGAAGAGCTGTTCACCAAAAGAGAAGCAATCCTGGTAAAAACGATTTTTTCCGACCGGCTTTTGGCTGGAGTGACGAATTTGCCTTCTACGCTTAGGGCCCGTATGATGAAAGAAATACTGGCGAATATGTGCCGGGACGATGTTAATGATTGATCGGGGGAATAGCAATGCTTTGTCAGAACTGTCAACAACGGGAGGCTGTGGTTCATCTGACCAAAATCATTAATGGACAGGCGGCGCAGCTTCATCTTTGCCAGGAATGTGCTCAGAAAGCGCCTGGTACCGGCTTCAATCTCTACCCTGGAATGGTATCGGATTTTTTACAGGCATTATTTGGGGTAAATCCGGCAGGACAGTATGATCAGACGATCGTAGACAGTCAGCCCGGAAAATGTCCCGGGTGCGGAAGAACTTTTTCCCAGATACAGCAAGCCGGGAAAATGGGCTGTAGCAAATGTTACGATGAATTTGAGCCCCAAATGGAAATGCTCCTGCGCCGGATCCATGGAAGAGGGATGCATGTCGGGAAAGTGCCGGTAAGACGAGGCGCTTCGTTCCGAAACAAACAGGAAATAGTCAAATCGAAAGAACAACTCTTGGAGCTAGTAAAAGCAGAAAAGTTTGAAGAGGCAGCTATATTAAGAGACCGGATTAAAGAAATGGAGAATACTGTCGGAGGTGAAAGCAAATGACTTATCGGGAACTGCTTGCCAAAGACAGCTTCTGGATGAAGGATACCCTGGACATTCCGATTGTACTGAGTTCCAGGATCAGACTGGCCAGAAATATCGCGGACAATCCTTTCCCTCACGTCATGTCCCATGATGATGCCGAAAAAATTGAAGCACAGATTTCCGGCGTCCTGGACGGTTTTACCGCTGAAGGGGAAAAGCTTGTTTATATTCCATTGAAAATGCTTATTCCGGTGGAGAAGAAGGTATTGATTGAAAAGCATCTGGTCAGCCCGGGTTTTAACGAGACTGAATATGCACGCGGTCTGGCCTTGTCCGAAAGCCATAAAATTGCAGTCATGGTCAATGAAGAAGATCACCTGAGAATTCAGGTGCTGATGCCGGGGAACAGCCTCAGGGAAGCTTGGCATCTTGCAGGATTGGTCGATGATCATCTGGAAGCGCATCTGGATATTGCTTATAAAGAAAAGCTTGGCTATTTGACGACTTGCCCCACCAATGTTGGAACCGGCCTGAGAGTATCCGTGATGGTTCACTTGCCAGCCCTGGTGCTGACCAATCAGGTCCAGCAGGTTCTGGGTGCCCTGACTTCGCTTGGGTTGGCAGTACGCGGTCTGTACGGTGAAGGCTCCAGGCCCTTCGGAAATATCTTTCAGATATCCAACCAGGTTACTTTAGGCAAGAGTGAAGAGGACACCTTAACGCATCTTGATGCGGTGACGCGGCAGCTGATGGAACGGGAAGTCCAGATGCGGGAAGTTATTCGCAAAGAATCTCCGCTTATCGTCGAAGACAAAGTATGGAGGGCCCGGGGGACTTTGGAAAATGTCAGGATCCTTGAAACGGAAGAGATCTATTCACTTCTATCGGAGGACCGGCTGGGCATTGATATGGGCATTTTATCTAGAGTTTCTGCAGGTTTCGTGTCTGTCTTGATTAACTCAATGCAGGGATGTCTGCAATATAATCTCAATAAGCAGCTGGATGCTTATCATATTAACGCAGAAAGAGCTAATTTTGTGCGTGGAATCTATCATCACAAAATGAGTGAGAATGTAAATTAAACGCCGATAGATTTGGAAAGGAAGGATCAAAATGTCAAGAAAATTTACGCAAAAGGCAGAAAAAGTATTTATGCTTGCTGAGGCGATTGCCAAACGCATGGGCCATAAGATTATAGGGACTGAGCATATTCTTTTGGCTTTGATTGAAGAAGGAGAAGGAGTTGCCGCGAAGGCGCTGACCGGGATTGGATTGGATCCTGACAAGGTAAGCGCAAAGATTACCCAGATCATTGGCGTAGGAACCCCTATCAGCGGAGAGGTCGGATTGTCTCCGCGAGTGAAGCGCGTGATTCAGCTTGCCACCGAAGAGGCTCAACGCCAGGGGGTCAATTATATCGGAACCGAGCACATTCTGCTTGGCATGATCATTGAGGGAGAAGGAATTGCTGCGAGAGTCCTGGCGGATCTTAAGATCAGCCCGGAAAAAATATGGGAGCAGGTTGTAGAGCTCCTGGGAGGAGAAACCGAAGGCACATCAATGCCCGGAAGTTCCGCCGCGAATAACAGCAAACCCGGACAGGCAGGTGGAACACCGACTTTAAACGAGTTCGGACGGGACTTGACGGTTATGGCCGCTGAAGGGAAGCTTGACCCCGTCGTCGGCCGGGGAAATGAGATTGAAAGAGTCATTCAGGTGCTGAGCCGCCGGACGAAGAATAACCCTGTATTGATTGGAGAACCCGGGGTCGGAAAAACGGCCATCGCCGAGGGTTTGGCCCAAAGGATTGTTAACAACCAAGTGCCGGAGATCCTTGTCGATAAACGGGTTGTAACACTCGATCTTTCTTCGATGGTAGCAGGGACAAAATATCGCGGTGAATTTGAAGAGAGAATGAAAAAAGTCATGGAAGAAATCCGGCTGGCGGGCAACGTGGTCGTCTTCATCGACGAACTCCATACCCTGATCGGAGCGGGGGCTGCCGAAGGAGCCATTGACGCAGCCAATATTCTGAAACCGGCTCTGGCCAGAGGAGAAATGCAATGTATCGGAGCAACGACACTCGATGAATACCGTAAGCATATTGAACGTGATCCAGCCTTGGAAAGACGTTTTCAACCGATTAAGGTAGGAGAGCCTACAGTTGAGGAAACCGTGGCCATTCTGAAGGGCTTAAGGGACAAGTATGAAGCCCATCACAGGGTGAAGATATCCGATGAGGCAATTGATATGGCAGCGCGCTTGTCCGACAGGTATATTTCCGACAGATTTTTGCCCGATAAAGCCATCGATTTAATTGATGAGGCTGCATCCAGAGTTCGCATTCACAGTTTTACGGCACCGTCGGATTTGAAAGAGCTGGAGGAAGAAATCGAAAATCTGAAGAAAGAAAAAGAAGCAGCCGTAAAAAGGCAGGAATTCGAAAAGGCTGCCGAAATCAGAGACGAAGAGCAAAAGAAACGCGAAAAGCTCAGCGAGATTCGTAAGAACTGGGAGGAAAGCCGAGAAAAGGACCGGATGGTCGTGGGGCCAGAGGATATCTCCAGAATCGTATCAAGTTGGACAGGAGTCCCACTGAATAAACTGGAAGAAGGAGAAAGCTTCAGACTCTTGAAATTGGAATCCCTTCTGCATGACAGCGTGATCGGACAGGACGAGGCAGTCACGGCTGTTGCCCGTTCGATCAGACGGGCCAGGGCGGGACTCAAAGACCCTAAGCGGCCCATTGGTTCGTTTATCTTCCTCGGACCGACAGGAGTCGGAAAAACCCAGCTGGCGAGGTCTTTGGCTGAATCTCTGTTTGGGGATGAAAATTCGTTGATCAGAGTTGATATGTCCGAATATATGGAAAAGCATGCCGTATCCAGGATGGTAGGTTCGCCTCCGGGATATGTCGGTCATGATGAAGGTGGTCAGCTTACGGAGGCGGTCCGCAGGAAACCATACAGCGTCATTCTGTTTGACGAAATAGAGAAGGCCCATCCTGAAGTGTTTAATATTCTGTTGCAGGTACTGGAAGACGGCAGGCTCACGGATTCTAAGGGAAGGCTTGTGGATTTCCGCAACTGCGTATTGATTATGACGTCCAACGTCGGAGCTTCTTTCCTCAAAAAAGAATCTCTGGGTTTTGTCTCCGGAAGAAACGAAGAAAGCGAATATAAATCCATGAGTTCCAGGATCATGGAGGAACTTAAGAAGACTTTTCGTCCGGAATTTTTGAACAGAGTGGATGAAATGGTGGTATTCCATCCGCTCAAGCAAGACGATCTTGTGAAGATTACCAAAATCCTGATCAAGGATGTCAGCAAACGACTAAAAGAGCAGGAACTTGAACTGGTCCTGGATGATGAGGTTCTGGAGCATCTGGCAGAAGAGGGTAATGATCCGACTTATGGGGCGCGTCCTTTACGGAGGGCTATCCAAAAAATGATTGAGGATCCTCTGTCTGAAAAGATTCTTGAAGGAACTTATAACGCAGGCGATATGATTAAGGTCGAACTTTCCGACAAAGAAGTCGTTTTTGTGAAACCCGCTGCCGTCAAGAAAAAGGGCGGAAAGAAACTGGAAAAGGTCTAAGGGGGAAGGGATTTTGGCAGGTCCGAAGACGAAGTTCTATTGCCGGGAATGCGGGCAGGAAAGCGCGAGATGGCTTGGAAGGTGTCCCGGATGCGGTGAATGGAATACACTGATTGAGGAGCGCGTAGAAAAATCCAAACCTACAGAACACAGAGGGATCGTTCAGGCGATCCCTCTGACTGAAATCCAAACGATGGAAGGGCAGAGACTTGATACCGGAAGTCCGGAACTTAACCGGGTTTTCGGGGGAGGGGTTGTCGAAGGGTCCTTTGTTCTATTAAGCGGGGAGCCCGGGATTGGCAAATCCACTTTGTTTCTGCAAATGGCAGAATATCTTTCCCGGAAGGAAAATGTGCTTTATGTGTCGGGAGAGGAATCTGCCCGGCAAATCAAACTCAGGGCTGACAGAATGGAGCTTTCTTCTTCCCGGGTACATATACTCGCCGATAATTCCCTGGAAGCAGTACGTTCGGAGGTGCTGAACAAAGGCTATAAAGTCGTTTTTATTGATTCGATCCAGACAATGCTGCTCGAAGACGTTCAGTCTGCACCCGGAAGCGTCAGCCAGGTAAGGGAAGGGGCTTCTTTTTTGCTGAAACTGGCCAAAGAAAATGAGATTACGGTTTTCCTGGCCGGCCATATTACAAAGGAGGGTGCGATTGCCGGACCCAGGGTTCTGGAGCACATGGTCGATACGGTCCTGTATTTTGAAGGAGATCAGCACCATATTTTCCGTCTGCTGCGGGCAGTTAAAAACCGTTTTGGTCCGGCCAACGAAATTGGGGTATTTGAGATGAGAGGCTGCGGTCTAGCTGATGTTACAAATCCCTCCATGTTTTTTATGGGCGATCATACACAGGTATCTGCTGGTTCCGGGGTGGCTGTCGTGATGGAAGGAACAAGGCCGCTCTTAGTGGAAGTCCAGGCTTTGGTAACATCGTCCATCTTTGCGCCGCCGAGAAGAACCGTAAACGGGATGGATTACCACCGCCTGCTGATGCTTCTGGCAGTCCTGGACAAACGAGCCGGGTACGCTTTTGGCACCCGGGATGTTTTTGTCAATATTGCCGGGGGTCTCGATGTGGATGAACCGGCAGCGGATCTTGCCGTTATTGCCTCTGTGATGTCGGGAATTAAAGATCAGCCGCTTGGAAATATGGCTTTAATCGGGGAACTCGGTTTGACCGGAGAAATTAGAGGGGTTTCTCATATTGAGCAGCGGATCAGAGAAGCGGAAAAATTTGGTTTCCAAAATTGCCTGGTACCAAAAGTCAATGCAGACAGTATCGGGAAGACCGATTGCCGAATCATTCCGGTTAAGAACATTGAGGAAGTACTGGATTTTCTTTTTTAGATGATTTTGATACCAAAATAAAAAAGGATGTCAAAAGACATCCGCGGCAGTCATTCCAAGGCATCACTGATTTGTAAACATTAGTAACTGATATACAAATATACAAAATGACAGAAAATATCTCCGCATCCTTTAATCTTCTTTTAAGCTCAGCTATCTAAAATTAAAAACAGTAAGTGTTTTGAGTCTGTTTTCTTCTTTTTCCAGGATTTCGTTTACAGACAAGCCCAGAATATTGGCAAGAGCTGAGATATAAAAAAGCTGATTTCCCAGTTCGGTTTCGACAACTTCACGGCAGTTGGAACAAAGGTTTCCTACCAGATGACTGTTCAGGAGAAACTTAAGATCTGAGATAGTAGCATTTTCTGGAATTGGGCTCTTGTGGGCATCCACTGAGACACAGCCGCAAGAAGTCACAGCCTTCGTGATAGCCCTGTTTACCCGGGAAGAAGCCTCTTGTCCTTTTGATAAAATATCCAAGATGCTTTGGTGTCGAATTAGCATAGCATCAACCGTTTCTTGAAAATCATTATTGATTGGACTCATAGAACATACACTTCCTTTCTGCCAATTTCATTATAGACAGCATCTGAAGCTGTTGTCAATTTCATCAAATCGGGAAATATTTCTTGAATTAAGATATATTGAAATAATTTGTCGTTTACTTTGAAAGAGAAATACAACCTGATATAATGATGAGATACAGGGGAAAATACCGCTAAACAATTTCATAGGGGACAGATCAGGGAAATTTCAGACTCCTGGTATAAACAAAATAGTTTTTAGCCAAAATATAGAAAAAGGGAGGTGAATTTGATGCTTAGCAAAATTGTTCGCGGCATCATTACGCTGCTGTTTGGTGCAGCAGGAATTTACGTAGATTACTTGATATTAAAGGTTGTTGATATTCGTCAACTTAGTCAGACATTAGGTTTCGAGATTCACTTATACTGGACTTATATTATTATTTTTATTGTGTTATCTGCTTTTGGTTTCTTTCTTGCCCCTGTATGCATGAAAGTTTTCATTGGCCTTGTCAAATGGCTGGAAAGCAGACTTATCCGCATGCCGATTCACGATTTGGTCGGAGGTTCACTTGGGGGTATTGTCGGTTTGCTGATTGCCCGTCTGGTTTGCATTACTTTTGTGGGTATTCCGTTTCTCGGTCCGATTCTGTCGGTCATCATCAGTTTGTTACTTGGCTACGTCGGCCTGATTATTGGGATCAATCGCAAGGATGATATTCTTGGATTTTTCAACTTTTTACCCAAGCTGAAAGGGGAACGTGCTGAAAAAGAAAAGAATAAGGATAAAGGACACGGGAAACAATCCGCTGCTGCAGGCTATAAAGTGCTTGATACCAGTGTGATTATTGACGGCAGAATTGCGGATATTGTCAAAACGAGCTTTTTAGATGGGGTTCTTCTGATTCCTGGTTTTGTTCTGGAAGAGCTCAGACATATTGCCGATTCTTCAGACGCCTTGAAAAGAAACCGGGGTCGGAGAGGACTTGATATCCTGAATCAGATTTCCAAGGAATCGATCATTAAGGTCGAGATCTACGAAGGTGATTTTGAAGACATCGCTGAAGTGGACAGTAAGCTTGTCAAACTGGCGAATATTCTGGACGCGCCGATATTGACCAATGATTATAACCTAAACAAAGTGGCCGAGCTTCAGGGGATAAAAGTCTTAAATATCAATGAATTGGCCAATGCTGTGAAACCAGTCGTCCTTCCGGGCGAAGAGATGTATATTCAGATAATGAAGGAAGGAAAAGAGGCTGGACAGGGCGTAGCTTATCTGGATGACGGAACGATGGTTGTCGTTGACGGAGGACGCAGGTACATTGGGCAACAGACCACCGTGCTGGTTACGACTGTTCTGCAAACTGCTGCAGGTAGGATGATCTTTGCTAAACCCAAAGGGATGCAGGAAAAATCATCTGAGGAGTTTTCCCATGAGTTTAATGCATTCGGCTGATATTGCGGCTATTGTACCTGCTGCTGGGCAGGGAAAAAGGATGGGGGGTCAAGGCAACAAGCTTCTGCTTGAACTTGCCGGGACCCCTATCCTTGTTTTTACTCTAAAAACACTGGAACTTTGTCCGCTAATTAAAGAGATCATTATTCCTGCGGCAAGGGCAGATATTTTGACAATTAAAAAGTTGGTGGCGAAATACAGTCTAAATAAGGTAACGGCAGTGGTTGAGGGAGGTGCTGAAAGGCAGGAATCCGTTTACCGGGCGCTTCAGTCCTTAAGTACTGAGGTGGACAGCGTGATCGTCCATGACGGTGCCAGACCTTTATTAACACTGGATAATCTGAACCGTTTTGTTGAAGAAACGGCGGACTTCGAAGCGGCCGTCATGGCTGTACCTTTGAAAGATACTGTGAAAAAGGTTGATGCTCAGGGCCGGGTTGTGGAAACACCCCCGCGGGAACAGCTTCGGGCGATTCAAACACCGCAGATTTTTAACCGGAACCTTTTAGAAAAAGTACACAAACTCGCCTTTGAACAGCAGTACCTGGCCACGGACGATGCTTCTCTATTTGAGTGGCAGGGCTTACCGGTCAGGGTTGTTGAAGGTAGTTACGAGAATATCAAAGTGACCACGCCTGAAGATATGCTTTGGGCGGAGTCCATCCTGTGCAGAAGAAGAGAGGTGCCTCAAATGAAGATAGGACTGGGCTACGATGTCCATGCACTGGTTGAGGGACGGATGTTGATTCTGGGCGGAGTAGAAATTCCCCATGACAAAGGACTTTTGGGGCATTCTGATGCGGATGTTCTGACGCATGCCGTAATGGATGCGATGCTCGGGGCTTGTGCGCTTGGTGATATCGGCAAACATTTTCCCGACAGCGATGCCCGGTACAAAGGCATTTCCAGTCTGGCATTGCTGGCTGAAGTTGTAAAGCTTGCGCAAGGTGAAGGCTACAGGCTTGGGAATCTGGATAGTGTGATTGTCGCTCAGAAACCGAAAGTATTGCCTTATATCGCGCAGATGAGAAAGAATCTGGCAGAGATTCTGAACGCAAGTCCGGACTGTATATCGATCAAAGCAACGACGACGGAATATCTGGGCTTCGAAGGCAGAGAAGAAGGAATCAGTTCCCAGGCAATCGTTTGTCTTTTGCCTGTATGACCTGATATAATATTAAACGCAATTATTCTTATATTTTTAATATCTTGTATTTTATTAATACCTGCTGAAGACAAGCAGTACGAAGTAGAAATGAGGTTATGTCGGTTATGACGGTGAAAGTAAGGTTTGCTCCAAGCCCGACCGGGCCCCTGCATATCGGAGGAGCCAGGTCAGCTCTTTTTAATTATTTGTTTGCAGCAGGCAGAGGCGGGACCTTCGTCTTTAGGATAGAGGATACCGACCTGGAACGGTCGAGCCGGGAATCAGAGCAGGATATCATGAAAGCGCTGCACTGGCTGGGGATCACCTGGGATGAGGGAATAGACGCCGGCGGAGATTCCGGCCCTTACAGGCAGACGGAAAGGCTCGATACATACCGTGAATACACGGATAAGCTTCTTCAGAACGGACATGCTTACCTGTGCTACTGTTCAGAAGAAGAACTGGAACAGGAGCGTCAGGAGCTGAGTTCCCGTGGGGAGACCCCGCGCTATCTCGGAAAATGCCGGACGCTGACCGCAGAACAGCGCCAGGTTTATGAAGCGGAAGGGAGGAAACCTGTTGTCCGCTTCCGAGTGCCGGAAGACCAGGATATCGTGATCAATGACCTGGTCAGAGGGAAAGTCATTTTTGAAAGTAATGGAATCGGGGATTATATCATTGTCAAATCAGATGGAATCCCCACATACAATTATGCCGTGGTCATCGACGATGTCCTGATGGGCATCACGCATGTCGTCAGAGGAGAAGAACATCTATCCAATACGCCGCGTCAGGTCTTAATTTATGAGGCCCTTGGAATGAAAGTACCGGATTTTGCCCATATCTCCTTGATTTTGAATACTGAAGGGCGGAAGATGAGCAAACGGGACGGGGATACTGCTGTCATGGATTATTTCCATAAAGGGTATTTGCCGGAGGCCGTCGTGAACTTTATCGCGCTTTTAGGCTGGTCGCCTTCCGGTGAGCAGGAATTTTTTACGATCGAAGAACTCAAGAAAGAATTTTCATTGGAAAAAGTATCAAAGAGCCCGGCAGTTTTTGATTTGAATAAACTGAACTACATTAATGCGCACTACCTGAAACAGACTGCTTCGGCAGACCTTGCCCGGTTGGTGCTGCCGTTTTTGAGAGAAAAAGGACTTTTTCCGAATGAGCTTTCTTTGGCTGAACAGCAGTGGGTGACCGGCTTTATTGACGCCGTCAAGGAAAAAATCAACTGCTTAAGCGAGGTTAAGTCCTATATTCATTATTTTATTGGAACAGAAATTGATGTGCTGACGGAGGAAGCTGAAGCGATTATGAAGGCAGATACCGTACCGGTAGTGCTGCAGCTTTTTGCAGCCAAGGTCCGGGAAGCTGCGCTGCTTGACGCACCGGCAGCCAAGAGCATATTAAAAGAGATCACCAAAGAACTTAACCTGAAAGGCAAGGATGTATTTATGCCGGTTAGGATTGCGCTTACGGGGCAGATGCATGGCCCTGACCTCGACCGGATCATGGAGCTGCTCGGCAAAGAAAATATTTACGGGCGATTGGAGAAAACGGCTGCTTATCCGAAGTAAGTACAAGGAGGAAATCGTGATGGCGATCAGACTGTATAATACACTCACGCGCCGCAAAGAGGAGTTTGTGCCGAGGGAACCGGGAAAGGCTTCAATGTACGCCTGCGGCCCCACGACGTATAATTATTTTCATTTGGGAAATGCCCGGATGCTGGTAGTATTCGATATGATCAGGCGCTACCTGATCCATAAAGGATTTGACGTTACGTATATCCAGAATTTTACCGACGTCGATGATAAGATTATTAAACGGGCGGCTGAAGAAGACTGTGACCCGATAGCGCTGGCCGGCAAATATATTAATGAGTACTTTACGGATGCCAAGGCTTTGAATATTCTTCCTGCCGATATCCACCCGAGAGCCACGGAACATATCCCGGAGATGATTGACATTATCCGCAGGTTGGAGGAAAAGGGCTTAGCCTATAATATTGACGGGGATGTCTATTTCGCTGTCGACAAATTCCCGGGATACGGCAAGCTGTCCGGCCGGACTCTTGAAGATATGCAGGCCGGAGCACGTGTAGAGGTGGACGATAAGAAGCATAACCCGATGGATTTTGCGCTATGGAAAAAAGCCAAAGCGGGAGAACCTTTCTGGGAGAGTCCCTGGGGTAAGGGAAGGCCCGGCTGGCATATTGAATGTTCAGCGATGTCCTTGAAATACCTCGGGCCTGGGTTTGATATTCATGGGGGCGGAGGCGACCTGGTTTTTCCGCATCATGAGAATGAAATTGCGCAGTCCGAAGGCTGTCTGGAGGGTCAGCAGTTTGCGCGGTACTGGATGCATAATGCGTTTATTACCATTAATCAGGAGAAAATGTCCAAATCGCTGGGGAACTTCTTTTTGGTCAGAGATGTTACAGGAAAATTCCCGGGAGATGTTATCCGTTTTTATCTGCTCGGAACACACTACCGCAGTCCGCTGGATTTTGATGATGAGAAGCTGGTCATGGCCTCTAAAGGACTGGACCGCCTGAAAAACAGCGTGCGTCTGGCCAAAGAGGCCTTGGGCAAAGCGCTGGGTAAAGAGGGTATGACGTTCGGTATCATTGCTGCGAACCGAGACCAGAAGGCGGATAATGAAATGGCTGAGGCCAGTCTGGAGGCCAGGAATGCTTTCGAACAGGCTATGGACGATGATTTTAATTCGGCCCAGGCTTATGCAGCCTTATTCGAGCTGGCCAAAGGAATCAATACGTACCTTGCCAAAGTTTCTATAAAGACTGAATCTCTGGCTGAAGCAGCACAGACTTTGATAGAGCTGGCTGGGATACTTGGATTTGATCTGGAAGCCGAGGCTGAAGTTTTACAGGGGGATTCCGGAAAACTGGCCCAGGTTATGGAGCTTGTGATGGAGATCAGAGCCAATGCCCGTAAGAACAAGGACTGGACGACTGCGGATCTCATCAGGGACAGGATTAAAGAAATCGGGATTGTGATTGAAGATACCCCTGAGGGTGCCCGCTGGTATTTGAAATAGTTAAGGGATGATAACATTTGCCTAAGCAAAACGAACCTAAACAGGATAACGGCATGCCGGATATTTGGTCGGTACAAATCAATAAACGGTGGCAGGATATTAATATCCTGCTGCTTGCCTATATAGGTGACGCCGTTTACGAATTATGGGTACGCAAGCATCTTCTGGAGCAGGACATTGCCAAGGTACAACTCATGCATAAGCGGGCTATTTTCTATGTACAGGCCAAAACGCAAGCAGGTATTCTGAGGCATCTCATGAACGAACTGGATGAAACGGAAACAGAGGTTGTTCTGAGGGGTCGGAATGCGAAGGGCCACTATCCGCGTAGTGTTGATGTTGTCACCTACAGGCATTCTACAGCCTTCGAAGCGCTTATCGGTTACTGGCATATTACTGGCCAAAATACTCGGATGGGCGCGGTTCTAAACAACATAGACGGGATTCTTGAGACAATGGCGATAGAAAATAGCAAGAAAACAGAAAGAGGTACTTTACCCGAAGAAACCGGAAAACGGGGGGGAGTCGGAACATGAAGATCACAAACTTTGAACATACCGGACTGGACCGAGTCGCAGCCTGGATTAAACGGAATCATTTAAGCGGGATATCCGCCACGGAACTAAAGAAAGTTCTGAAAACGGTCAATATATTCTTTGTTGCAGAAGGTATCAACCGGGTTCAGAGCATGCTGCTCTGTGAGCTGAAAGCATCCTATGTACAACAAAGTCAAAGATACGTGGCGCTTGATCAGGACGCGTTTGCTTTTCCCGACCTGCCGCCAGAAGATTACCACAGAGCCTTGGAGCTCGGGCAGCAAGCATTGGATCTGTATACCAGAATGTGTGCACTGAAGGAAGGCGGGTTTAAAGGGAGACCTAAGCCTGAGCATTACCTTTACGCGATTCCGATTGAAGATGCCCGCTATATACTGCCGCTCGCGGCAAAGACGAATCTATCCGTTTCGATGTCCGGGGACAAACTGTGGGAGTTCTTTCTTTTATTCAATGACAGGAAATATGAAGGGATATTCGAGACCCTGAAAAATGAGCTGGAAGCCTTCCTTCCGGCTGAATTACGCGCGCTGTTCCCCGATGACTATGACAGTACGGCAGAATTAACAATCATTGAGGACTTCTATCGGACAGATTTGGCGAGAATTAATTCCGAAGATGACCTCATCTTATTATCCAGTTGTCAGGATCCGGACATTAAGGCTGGTCTAGGCGCTCTGACCAGCACCCAAAGCAGGGCGTCTTCCGAGGTTTTGCTGTCCTGGGGGGAGGAAGCTCCAGTTAAGGCGAAAGAAATTGTCCAGAGAGTGCTTGGTTACGGTCATGAAAGTATTGCCGAACAGGTCCGGACCACTTTTGGGATGATGTGTTCCTTGGTGACGTATCACCAGCAGGTCCGTCATCGTCTGCCGGAAATGTTCCGGGAAGACTTCAGTAACCTTTTCAGCGACACAGAAAGACCGGTAATCGTTCCGGATAGCATTCGCAATTCTCCGTTTTTGGAGGAGTTCTTAAATCTGACGGAAGCCTATCGGACATTTTCCAGGGAGATTTATCAAAAATTGGGGCTGGGCAAAGCTATGCCGTTTATCCTGAACTGCCAGCTTTTAAAAATGATTATGTCCACAAATGCGAGGATAGACAATCAGATGCTCTCGGAAAGGACCTGCCTGAACGCCCAGTGGGAAATCAGAAAGCTCGCAGTCAAGAAACTGAAGATCCTCAGAGAATTATCCGGTGTACTCTATGAAAAAGCACTGCCGCCCTGTCTGGTCAGCAAATGCCATGAAGGGAAGATGACCTGCGGCAAACAGCAGGAAGTAAGAGATCTGTTCTATTTCAGGCAAAAGTAACGGCTGCGCACTACATGCAGCATTTTATTATCTTCAGAGGATTTGCCGCGTTGTTCTGAAAATTTTTTAGGGGGCTAATGAATGAAAGCAATCGTTTCGGTAGATCAAAACTGGGGTATTGGCTATAAAGGAGACCTGCTGCTGAAAATTCCGGAAGATATGAAGTTTTTTAAGCAGATGACTGTTGGCAAGGTCGTGGTCATGGGCAGAGGAACCTATGAATCATTGCCGGGAAAAGAGCCCTTAAAGGGCAGAACGAATATTATCCTGAGCACAAACAAGGATTTTCAGGATGAAAGATTTATTATCTGTCATTCTCTGGAGGACCTGCTTCAGGAGCTGAAAAAATACCCTTCGGACGATATCTGTGTGATTGGCGGAGAATCACTTTTTCAGCTGCTCATGCCCTATCTGAATGAACTGTATGTAACAAAAATCAGGCACACATTCCCTGCGGATAAGCATCTTAGGAATGTCGATGAAGATGACAACTGGAAAGTCGAGTCTGAAGGTGAATTGCAAACTTATAATGACATTCAGTACAGTGTTGTAAAATATATAAGAAAGTGAACGTCGTAATATACAAATTTTAAAGGTTAGTATGCTTACAATAAACTTTCGGAAGGGGAAACCGGCATTGGAAGAAAATATTGTGTGCGGGCGCAACGCTGTGACCGAACTGATCAAATCCGGGAATCCGGTGAATAAAGTGCTGATCAAAAATGAAAAGGGGCAGGGAAGAAATTCGGACATACTGCATCTACTTAAAGCGCGCGGCATACCGTACCAATTTGTGGAGAATACTGTCCTGGACAAATATACTGCCGGAGAAAAGCATCAGGGAGTGGTGGCATTTGCTGCTGCCAAAGAATATGCAGAACCATCCGATATTTTGGAGATAGCAAGGCAAAGAGGGGAAGATCCATTTATCCTTGTTCTGGATGAGATCGAGGATCCGCATAATTTAGGGGCTCTTCTTCGAACTGCCGATGCAGCGGGTGTTCATGGGGTGATCATTCCCAAAAGAAGAAGTGCCGCACTCACGCCAGCTGTCGGCAGAACGTCGGCCGGAGCTGTGGAATATGTGCCTGTGGCCAGAGTAAGCAACCTTGTCCAGACACTTAAATATCTCAAAGAAGAGGGCTGCTGGGTATCCGGTGCGGAAGCAGGCGGCAAAGATATCTATCAGGCGGAACTGAAAGGGCCAAGGGTCGTCGTCATTGGCGGAGAGGATAAGGGACTCGGGAGACTGATCCGGGAAACCTGCGATGAAATTATATCCTTGCCAATGTATGGCAGAATTTCATCTTTGAATGCCAGCGTAGCCGGATCCATTATCATGTATGAGGTCCGGAGACAGAGAAATCAGACTTAATCTGCCATATCCCGCCAATCTTCATCTTGACGCTATTTGTGCATTTCAGGTATAATTGTTTTGTTATAAGCATATAATGGAGGCTTCAGCGTTACCTTCGTGAATCGGTTTCGGGAGGGATGGACTTGACTTACAGTATCCAGACAGAGATTCCAGAAGAATTCGAGGCTAATGAATACATAGCGGATGAGGAACTAGTTGAGTTAGCAAAGATCGGTGACGCAGAAGCTCAGGAGTACTTAATCAATAAGTACAAGAATTTTGTCAGGGCAAAAGCCAGATCGTATTTCTTGATCGGCGCGGATAGGGAAGATATCATTCAAGAAGGCATGATTGGACTGTATAAAGCAATTCGTGACTTCCGTGGGGACAAGCTCTCCTCTTTCAGAGCATTTGCCGAGTTATGCATAACTCGGCAGATCATTACAGCAATCAAGACGGCTACCAGACAAAAGCATATTCCGCTCAATTCGTACGTATCACTGAACAAACCTATTTACGATGAGGATTCCGACAGGACGCTCTTGGATGTTATTTCTGGAAATAAGATCACGGATCCCGAGGAACTAATCATCAGCAGGGAAGAATTTGACGATATTGAAGAAAAAATGGGCGAGATTTTAAGTTCGCTCGAATGGGAAGTGCTGATGTCCTATCTTGAAGGCAAATCTTATCAGGAGATTGCCGTTGATCTCGACAGGCATGTCAAATCCATTGACAATGCACTGCAGCGGGTCAAGCGAAAGTTGGAAAGGTATCTGGAGCACAGAGGGGCCTAAAATTCCATACAATATGAATAGAATCACACACTCTGTTTTGTAAATTATTCCAGAAAAAAAACACTTTTTTTTGTTGACAAGTGGCC
Organism: Dehalobacter sp. TeCB1; assembly: GCF_001707455.1. Taxonomy (NCBI): domain Bacteria; kingdom Bacillati; phylum Bacillota; class Clostridia; order Eubacteriales; family Desulfitobacteriaceae; genus Dehalobacter; species Dehalobacter sp. TeCB1. Next base: position 24,602 of record NZ_MCHF01000012.1, read on the forward strand.
GTAATCTTTGATACAATACGTTGGTGTCCAATGCCGATGTAGCTCAATTGGTAGAGCAGCTGATTTGTAATCAGCAGGTTGCGGGTTCGAGTCCCATCGTCGGCTCCAATTGAAATGGGTAGGTGGCCGAGTGGTTAAAGGCGGCAGACTGTAAATCTGTTCCGAAAGGTACGGTGGTTCGAATCCATCCCTGCCCACCATTCTATAATTGGAGATATCGAGCTGGAACTTTATTTAACATCGCGGGGTGGAGCAGTGGTAGCTCGTCGGGCTCATAACCCGAAGGTCGTCGGTTCAAATCCGGCCCCCGCAACCAAAGAAAATTAAAGCCTTAGACAAATGTCTAAGGCTTTTGTATTGTATCCTAGTGATTCCTACAAACTGAATTTTTAAACCACAAAAACCCATTTTCTTGTTCCTCCTTTATTTATTCATCAGACTTACATAGGCACTCAGTTCAATATCATCAATCAGGAAATTTACGACAATCGATTTTGGCACGGGTAGGGTCGCCTCACCGTTCTCGCTGATCATAAGGGTCGGAGGCGAGATATCCAGATCAGTGATACCAATTTTTGTGAACTGCGTGCACGTATTAGCACAGACCATATTTCCCATTTCAGAAATTGCGCTTCTGGCCATAGCATCCAGTTCAGCCACCGGCATACCCATCATCATTTTAGAGGCAAACTTTTTGGCAGCTTCAATATCCATCCCGAATAGGATCGCGCCTTTCACTGTTCCGAAAAGTGAGATATTCAGAAGAATACCGTTGTACTGAAAGGCCGCTTCTATTTTGGATACCTTGCGCCGTTCGACCGACTGGAAGCCGAGCTGCGGCAGAACTTCTGTAAAAGCAGTCAGAAGAGGATTAATGATACTTACATCCATATACTCGACCCCTTCTTAAAACCAACACCTAGGAAAATATTCCCGAAGTTGGTTCCTGCCGTCACGGCATCCATTTTAAGATTCGGACTCATAATTTCGGTCCCGGTACCGTAAAACAGACTGGGTGGAGAAACGCTCAGACTATAAGTTTTATCGGACTTATTCAGCATCGAGCAGGCAACTCCGGCAATAATATTGGCCAATTCGGCAACCATGGACAATACCTCTTCACGGTTTCTATGAGCGCGTTTCAGGAGCATCTCAACAATTCTTTCCGCTGTCTCCATCGACATATCTAAGATCATAGATCCGGAGTGGCGGCCGATCAGCCCGATAACAGCTGTAATTCCCTGGGATAAGTAATGGTCTCCAAAATTTTCGTATGAAGCAAAAGAAACGGGTGATTTGGTCATCCGGGCAATATTCTGGGTTAGAGATTCCTTAAAGGTTTCCAGACCATAGGCAAGCAGATGGTCATAATGAATATCCGGTGCCATAACGTTGTTGATCATCTGGACCAGGTAGTCGCTGTCAACAGGTTTTTGAATGTATCCGGAAATCCCGATGCGGCGCGCTTCAACTTCCGATTCTTCATCTTTCATCGAGCTGACAAGAATAATCTTTGCATTGGGGTCTTTTACAAAAAGGGCACGGCTGCACTCAAATCCGTCCATATCCGGCATAACAATATCCATCGTTACGACATCGGGTCTGCACCGTTCATATGTTTCGATTAAGCTGTCGTAGGAATCGGCTTCCCCGACGACTTCCAAGCCGCTGTCGCGAAGTATTTCCACAATGAGTGTTCTTGAAAACAGAGAGTCGTCAACGACCATTACTTTTATTGCACTCACTTTTTCGGATTACCCCCATTCAATGCCAGTACTAAGGTACTAGTCAATATGCACTCTAAATTATAGCAAGTAATTTTTGGGATTGCTATCATTGATATGGGGTTATCAATAAATAGAACAAATTTAACCGGTCTAATTCAAAAACAAAGCCAGGCTGTTGCCTGGCTGCTATTTTTTGGATCTATTCATACTCTCTTTTTTTATCCAGGGCTTCGTCCCGGATTTCCGCCCTCATTCCGTTTAGCGCATCACGCCTCCGTTCGTTCTTCTCTTTCAGATCTTTCTTACTTTTAGGATCATCAGTTTTCGCAATCATTTCATCAGCAAGCTCCATATTCTGGATCGTGTGATTAATATTTTTTTGGATTCTGTCGGCATTATCCCTGCGGTCATCCGGATTGTGTTTCATTAATACTGTTCCTCCTTTGGTCTGCACTTAAAAAAATTTGTTGCAAGTATATTGTTTGAGGAGTGAACAAGTCTTATACCATAAAATTTTAAAGCAGTTTCTTTACATTGTATAAAGATCTTAAAACCAGCCAGTTCTGGGGAAAATATCTTCCGATCGTCCAGTAGCTTATGCCCCCGATCCGAAATTCTTTGGCCAGGGTCAGTTTGGCATAGATGCTTCGGGCATCTTCAAACCATACTTCGTGCTTTTTGCTGGCATCGTCGTAGTAGGTAAAATACGGAGACTGCGCTGTTGAATCATAATGGATTGCTATCTTTTCAGTTCTGGCCAGATCTACCGCCCCGCTGTTGGAGACTGTTCTGGCGGCAGTACCGGAAACGTATGGAAGGGTCCAGTCATAGCCATAATTGGGGATACCCATAAAGATTTTCTGTCTCGGAATAGCCGACACCGCATAGGTCAATACTTTGCGCACTTCATTTACAGGAGCGACTGCTTTGGGTGGGCTGTAGGTGTAGCCCCATTCATAGGTCATTAGGATGACGTGGTTGGCCAGAGCCCCGTGAACAGGATAGTCATGGGCTTCGTATAGCAGACCTTTTTGATCGGCAGTCAGCTTAGGAGCGAGAGCTGTCGTCACAGGATAGCCTAAAGGGCGGAGCGTATTAACGATCCTTCGGAGAAAGTTGTTATAGTTTTCCCGGTCGGATGGATAGATATATTCAAAATCAATATCGAGGCCGTAATAGTTTTTTTCTCTCAGCGTTCTGATAACCTGACTGATTAAAGTATTCTGAGCAGTCTGGTTCGTCAGGATGGATCTGGCCAGCGTACTGTTGAAGCTTCCGCCCTGCTGGATATTCGTAATGACCATTAGTGGAGCTGTCTGGGCTTCTCTTGCTGCCTGAATCAGCGGTTCATCCGGAATCGTATTCAGGGTGCCGTCCGCGTTGACCTGATAACTGAAGATACTAAGATATGTAAGATGGCGAAGGCTTTTTCGGAGAATGTCTCTGTTAATATTCGGAAAGGCATACCCGTTCACTTCTATCGTTCCATAGCTGGCAGCTGCTGCCGGAATCGCAATAGTCTGACCGGCATAGATACGGCTCGGATCTGTTATCCGTGGATTGGCGGCGAGTAAAGCATTCACCGTTACTCCGTGTTTTTGGGCAATCAGATAAAGCGACTCACCGGCGGTAACCGTATGTGTCCCGCTACTTTCCAGAATGACCAGCGTCTGCCCGACAACCAGCTGATTTGGATTGGTCAGTTCATTATCCGCAATTATTTTCTGGGGTGAGACCCCGTATTTGCGGGCAATGGAATAGATGCTCTGTCCTGAGCTTACAACATGAATTTTCAAGAAACACACTTCCTTTTTCATACTGTATGCTTCAGAGAAAAAAGAAGTGTTTGGGTGCGGGTTTATTATTCGGGACAGGTTGTGTTATCATAAGACAATAAACACAAGGAATAAACCTTAAGGAGCTGTGGAATGAATATCGGAGCCAGGACGTTAAAGACAAGTCTCGCTGTGGCAGTCAGTGTTTATATCTGTATCCTTTTGGATATTGAGCCATCTTTGTTTGCTGCGACATCGGCAGTGGTTTGTATGCAGCAATCACTCGGAAGAAGTTTTCGAAATGCGCTCGAAGAAATTATGGTAAACATCATTGCAATTATTGTGGCTGTGGCGATCGGACTGGCCATACCGCTGCAGTTTCTGAGTATGGCACTTGCAACGATCGTTCTGATCATCATATTTACGACAGTGATTAAAGTGCCAAACCAGATCGTACTGGCGGTCATTTCAGCTATTTTTATCCTGGCTTCTCCACAGGAGCAGTTTTTGTCCCATGCCGTTTCAAGGTCGCTGGCCATCCTTATCGGACTGGTGACAGCCAATGTGATCAATTTGACGATCGTACCTCCGCGTTACCAAAAAGTGCTTGAGGATAAACTGATTGAACTAAATAATTTTGCTGTCCGGATGTTTGTCGATGCAGTGAACCGGTATCTATACCTGAACCTGGCTTCCGAAGAAGAAATGCATAAAAATAAAGCGGAATTCAACAGCTTGTTTCAGGAAGCTGAGAATTTGTATGATTTATACCGCAAAGAGTGGAACGTCTTGTGGTTCGGTAAAAACAAGAAAGATCCCAAGGCCCGTAAACCATTATATAAGGAATATTTAAATTACAGCCGGGGCCTCTGGCAAAGATCACAGGACTTGCTTTTTCTTGCCGCAGAACGAAAAACCCGCCGGGAGGAAGCCAATGATCCGGCGGTGAGTGCTGAATTTGAACATGTTTTTGAAATGCTGCACAATGTGATGTTCAGTGCAACAAGCTACAATCTGCAGCTTCAGAAGAAGGTCAAGGGAGAAGAGGCAGCTCAGTTTCCCGAATTACGTGTCTGGAGCAAACTGCACGCTATTTTGAATGAATGGCAGGAGAATACACCCTCGACAAGCTTTTACTATCATGCACTGATTGAATTGTCTGTTGTTACCTACAGCATTCGCTGGTTTGCGAAGGAGTCCTCCCGGCTGCTGAATCTGGAGATGGAAATGAGTGTCTGAAGAAGACTAGATGCAGCTTGATTTGATAGTATTGTAGGGTTTACAGCTGCAGGCCAAACAGTTTTCTGCCGTTTTCCCAGAGAATTTTCTGGTTTTCCTCTTTCGTCAGGCCAAGAGATAGGAAACGCTCAAGTTCGGCTTCGGGAGACCACATCGGGTAATCCGTGCCAAACAGGACTTTGTCAACACCATGGGAGCGGATAATTTCAACGGCTGTTTCTTTTTCTGTTAACATCAGGGAACTGGACGTATCGATGTAGACATTTCGTTTGAACAGGCTGTGGTCAAAATCATCCCACATACTCCAGCCACCCAGATGGGCTGCAATCACCACCAAATTAGGAAATATTTTCAGAATGTGGGCAAGTCTGTGCGGATTGGAGTAATCCGTGCGCGTATCTCCGACATGAAAAAGGATCGGCAATTTGCTTTCTGCTGCCTCGTATATAGGAAACAAAGATGGATTATCAATGTTATATTCCTGAAAATCCGGGTGAAGCTTTAAACCTTTTAAACCGAGTGAAAGTACCCGCTCGATTTCCAGTTGAGGATTAGGAAATTCAGGATGCATGGTGCCGAAGCCGACGAACCGCGAATCGGTGCAAACACCGGCAATGAAATCGTTGATTGACTCGACTTGTTCTGTTCTCGTAGCGGTGGAGGAAATCAAAAAGCGGTTGATCCCGACGCCTGCGCCGGAAGCGATCAGATCGGAGGCGGTTCCTTTTCCAGGCTCCATATCTTGAATAAGTTCGTCGTAGAAGGACAAGATGGAATTGACTGCCCTGGGAGCTACTTTTTGCGGAAAAATATGGGCATGGGCATCAAAAATGTTTGGATAATCTGGATTGGACATAAGACAGACCTCTAATTCTTTTTTTATTTTCTAAGCACAGTTATGATATAATGAATAAATATCGACAATAATACAATCCTAATTCGTTCTGCCTATTTTGGCAAGAGAATTTCACAGTTTATTTGCGGCATACAAAGGAATCTTCCTTGACAAAGACTTTATTATTGTGTTAAATTATTCTGTGCGACTTGTAAAATATGCAGTTTAATGCCATTGCCGGGGGGGTGTTCCGAATGCGTGTTGCAATTACATTGGCTTGTACTGAGTGCAAAAACAGAAATTATCAGTCCAATAAGAATAAGAAAAATGACCCAGATCGTATAGAGATCAAAAAATATTGCAGAACTTGCAAAGCTCATACTGTTCATAAGGAAACAAAATAGTACGAACCGGAAGAATATTCCGTTAAGGATGTGAAAATATGGCAGTGGCAAAGAAAGCAGATACCACAGGTGCAAAAGGCGGCTTTCTTAATAGGTTTAAGAACCCCGGAAAACGGTTTGCTTTTTTTCGTGAGGTTGGGCTTGAGCTGAAAAAAGTACATTGGCCGACTCGTCAGACGTTGCTGACGTATACCGGTGTCGTGCTTGTTTCTGTGGCAATTGTTGCTTTGTTGATTTGGATTGTAGACAGTGGCTTGACTTACGCAATGACCAACTTGCTTGGTATTTAACAATTCATTTGACAATTGGATGAATCTTTCTTAGGAGGCTTTCGGTTAATGACGAAGAACTGGTATGTTATTCACACTTATTCCGGATATGAGAACAAGGTGAAAACAAATCTGGAAAAACGCGTGGAATCCATGAATATGGAGGATAAAATTTTTCGCGTTTTAGTTCCTATGGAAGACGAGATCGAAATAAAGAACGGCAAGAAAAAAATCTCCAAACGCAAGGTGTTTCCAGGTTACGTTTTAGTGGAGATGGACATGACTGACGACTCTTGGTATGTGGTCCGCAATACACCTGGGGTGACCGGGTTTGTAGGAAGCGGCAGCAAACCGATTCCGCTTCTGGATCCAGAGGTCGCTGTTATTTTACGCCAAATGGGACTCGAGAAAATCCGCACCAAGATTGACGTTGTTGTCGGGCAGTCTGTCCGGGTCATTTCCGGTCCGTTCAAAGACTTTATTGGTGTTGTGAAAGAGGTCCTCGAAGAAAAGCAAAAAGTCAGGGTCTCGGTTTCCATGTTTGGGAGAGAGACGCCGGTCGAACTCGAGTTTGGGCAAGTGGAAAAGCTTGACTAAATAGATATTCCACAGCAAGGAGGTGTAATTATGGCAAAGAAAGTTATTGGGCTGGTAAAATTGGCAATCACCGCAGGTAAGGCAAATCCGGCACCTCCGGTTGGTCCTGCTTTGGGTCAGCACGGTGTTAATATCATGGGCTTCTGCAAAGAATACAATGAAAGAACGAAGGATCAGGCTGGACTGATCATTCCTGCAGAGATTACGATTTATGAAGACCGTTCCTTTACTTTTGTTCTGAAGACTCCGCCGGCATCCGTATTGCTTAAGAAGGCAGCCAACATTCCGTCTGGTTCCGCTGTTCCGAACAAGCAAAAGGTTGCGAAAGTGACCAAAGATCAGGTTAGGGAAATTGCTGAACAAAAGATGAAAGACTTAAATGCAGCAAGCATTGAAGCTGCAATGCGTATGGTCGAAGGTACTGCGCGCAGTATGGGAATCGATATTGATTGATTCCGTTGAACAATGTGGGAGGGTTTGGCCCGAAGACCACAAGGAGGTTAAAGAAAGATGCCAAAAAGAGGTAAGAAATACCTTGATGCTTTAAAAGCATTTGATAATCAGGCTGTGTTTGAGCCGGCCGAAGCAATTGGTGTTGTAAAAACCAATGCCAAAGCAAAATTTGATGAGACAGTTGAAGTTGCTTTCAAATTAGGAATCGATACCCGCCATGCTGATCAGCAGATCCGCGGAGCGGTTGTTCTTCCACATGGAACAGGCAAAACTTTAAGTGTACTTGTTTTTGCCAAGGGAGACAAAGCCAAGGAAGCCGAAGCTGCCGGCGCTGATTTTGTCGGAGCTGAAGAAATGGTTGAGAAAATTCAACAAGGCTGGTTTGGTTTTGACGTTGCTGTAGCGACACCGGATATGATGGGTACTGTCGGTAAGCTGGGTAAGCTTTTGGGACCTAAGGGCCTCATGCCGAACCCGAAGACCGGAACTGTATCGTTTGATGTCGAAAGAGCAGTTAAAGAAATTAAAGCCGGTAAAGTGGAATACAGGGCTGATAAAGCCGGTATTATCCATGTACCGATCGGCAAGGTTTCTTTTGATCAGGATAAGCTGATGGACAACTACAAAACCATTGCCGAAGTTGTCACAAAAGCAAAACCTGCAGCTGCCAAAGGACAGTATGTCCGTAGCGTAACGGTATCTTCCACCATGGGACCAGGAGTGAAAATCAATCCTTTGAAAATTGTCTAAAGACTTTTTAAGGGCTGAGATATACCGACTAGACTGAAAAAAATTAATAACATTTTCCGCTGTAGAAAGCAGGCGCTTTATTAAGCTTAATATCCTGCCGAGGTGGAGACAAGATCGTCTTTTGAAGACATGAAAGACATTAATAATCTTGCCTCTGCGCCCAGCAGAGGCTTGTTTATTGACAGCCATGGATGGCAACGAAACGCATACGACAGTATGCGTTCGGAAGGAGGTGTGTGTATGCCAAATTTTGAAGAGAAGCAAAAAGTTGTTGAAGATATCAAACAGAAGTTTGAAGGTGCAAACGGAGTGATTCTGGCAGACTACAGAGGTCTGACGGTATCGCAGGTGACCAATTTGAGAGTGGAACTGCGCCAGGCCGGTATTGAATACCGCGTATTGAAAAATACAATGGTTCGCCGGGCTGCAGATGAAATCGGGATTACCGGTTTGGATGAATTTCTGGAAGGTCCCACTGCTTTAGCCTTTTCTGCAGATCCTGTTGCTCCTGCGAAGATTCTCAGTGAATTCAGCAAGAAAAACAAGAGCCTGACCATTAAGGCCGGGGTTCTTGACGGCAAGGTCATTAACGCTGAAAAAGTAAAAGATCTCGCAAATCTTCCGTCCAGAGAAGTTCTTCTTTCCCAAGTACTTGCTGGAATGCAAGGCCCGCTTCAAGGAATGGTCAATGTTCTGCAAGGGCCTATCCGCAAATTTGGTTATGCTTTGGAAGAAGTTCGTAAACTTAAAGAAGCCCAGGCATAGTCGAGGCACGGGATTCGATGCCCGAGGCCCGATGCATGCGCAGACTCTGGGACTATCCAACATCTGACACGAAGGTTTGGACGGTACCGGGTACCGGATGTTAACAGATCTAATGACTGGTCAAAACAAAAATGAAAAATATGTGAATTATTTTAAGGAGGATATTCTAATGTCCAAAACTGCTGAAATTTTAGAAGCCGTAAAAGGTATGACCGTTCTTGAGCTTGCTGAGCTCGTTAAAGCTTTCGAAGAAGAGTTTGGTGTAAGCGCTGCTGCTCCCGCAGCTGTTATGGCTGCCCCGGCAGCTGGTGCTGCTGCTCCTGTTGCTGAAGAGCAAACAGAATTTGATGTTATCCTGACCAGCGCCGGCGCTGCAAAGATCAACGTCATCAAAGTTGTCCGTGAAATCACTGGTCTGGGTTTAAAAGAAGCTAAAGATCTTGTTGACGGTGCACCGAAACCTGTCAAAGAAAAAATTGCCAAAGAAGAAGCTGAAGCCATCAAAGCTAAACTTGTTGAAGCTGGTGCCGGCGTAGACGTAAAATAATCTGAAACGAAAAGTGTACCGCAGACTGAACCGGCCATGCTTAAGCCGGTTCAGTTTTTATTTGACGCCGGGTGCTCATGGATGCCAAATGTGTTCTGAACCAGACTAATGGAATGTAGAAACAGGCAAAAAATATCTAAATGCCTTTAACTTTTTGGAATTTAATATATAATAATAGATATTTAACCTATAATGCCAGAAAAATGTTGCAGGAATGATGATTAGTAAATAAAATATACTTGACAAATATCGGTATACTTGTTAGGATTAATAACTGTCACTGTGATCTTAAGCTAAGACAAACCAATAAAGTTGGGAGATAATAGTGTGGATGTATTGCATCTCATGTGAGGCAGCTCCATAAGCATTGAAGCGAGGTTTTTTCCCAAAAAGCCTTGCTTTTGGTTGTTTATGCCTATCTGCTCTTTACTTTTTGGTGTTTGGATAGTAATGGATATTTGTATTAAGGTATTCGCAAACAATTATAATTATTTCTTGATTATCTAGTTTTCTGTTGGAACGATCAGGAAAAAACACTGGAAGGGTGAAACGGCATGGTGAATCCTATCAAAGTTGGAACAAGAGAACGGGCAAGTTATGCGAGGCTTCGGGAAGTTCTGGATATGCCCAACTTAATCGAAATTCAACAGAATTCCTACGAGTGGTTTCTGAAGGAAGGGCTTCGCGAAATGTTTCGCGACATTTCCCCGATTCAGGATTTTACCGGAAATCTGGTTTTGGAATTCATAGACTACAGCCTCGGCGATCCAAAATATGAGGTCGAGGAATGCAAAGAACGTGACGTTACGTTTGCAGCGCCTCTCAGAGTCAAAGTACGCCTTATTAATAAGGAAACAGGAGAGGTTAAGGAGCAGGAAGTGTTCATGGGGGACTTTCCCCTGATGACCGATAAAGGCACCTTCATTATTAATGGTGCGGAACGTGTTATTGTCAGTCAGTTGGTAAGATCGCCCGGTGTTTATTATTCTGAAACAATCGACACCAGCGGTAAAAAGCTTTACGGCGCAACAATTATTCCGAACCGTGGTGCCTGGCTGGAATTTGAGACAGATATTAATGATAATATTTTTGTCCGGGTTGACAGAACCCGTAAACTACCGGCTACTGTACTGGTCAGAGCCCTTGGCTATTCAACCAATGGCCGGATCCTCGAAGCGTTCGATGACAATGAGAACGTTAAAATTACGCTGGAAAGAGACAATACGGAATCAACGGAAGAAGCGCTGGTTGAGATTTATAAACGTCTTCGTCCTGGAGAACCGCCTACGGTGGAGAGTGCCCGCAGTCTTCTGGAATCCTTGTTCTTTGATCCCAGAAGATATGACCTGGCAAAAGTAGGCCGTTATAAGCTGAACAACAAACTGGGTCTGGATATTCCCAAGAACATACGGCATTTAACATCTGAGGACATCATCGCATCGATTTCTCGGATGCTTAAAATAATTAATGGTGAAGGACATATTGATGATATTGATCACCTTGGCAACAGACGTTTGCGTTCGGTTGGCGAGCTTCTTCAGAATCAGTTCAGAATCGGTCTCTCCCGTATGGAGAGAGTGGTAAGAGAGAGAATGACGATTCAGGACATTGAGGGGATTACACCTCAGGTGCTGATCAATATACGTCCAGTCGTGGCCGCAATTAAAGAGTTTTTTGGAAGCAGCCAGTTATCACAGTTTATGGACCAGACCAATCCGCTGGCCGAGCTTACACATAAACGCCGTCTCAGCGCGCTGGGACCTGGTGGTTTAAGCAGAGAGAGAGCCGGATTTGAAGTGCGCGACGTGCATCATTCCCACTATGGCCGGATGTGCCCGATTGAAACGCCTGAGGGTCCGAACATTGGCTTGATTGGTTCACTCAGCACATATGGACGCATTAATGAGTATGGCTTTATTGAGGCACCTTACCGCAAAGTAGAAAATGGCAAAGTGACGGATGAGATCCATTACTTAACAGCTGATGAAGAGGAAAAATATATTATTGCCCAGGCCAATGCCGCTGTTGGTGAAAATGGGGAGTTTTTAAGCGAAAAGATCGAAGCGCGCCACGGCGAAGATTTCGTCCTGGTTCCGCCGGTAAACATTCAGTATATGGACGTTTCGCCGAAGCAGATGGTATCGATTGCGACCGCCTTGATTCCATTCCTCGAGCATGACGATGCTAACCGTGCTCTGATGGGTTCCAACATGCAGCGTCAAGCTGTGCCTCTACTCAGAACAGATGCGCCGTATATTGGCACCGGCATGGAGTATAAGGCTGCTGTTGATTCCGGTGTTTGTCTGGTTTCTCCAAAAGAAGGAACTGCTTTACGGGTTACTTCCGATGAGATCATCATTCAAAACAATGACGGTACAACAACCCGGAATAGACTTTTGAAATACACGCGCAGCAACCAGGGAACCTGTATCAATCAGAAACCGATTGTTGTCAAAGGCCAGAGAATCGATGCTGGTCAGGTAATTGCCGACGGCCCGTCAACAGATAACGGAGAACTTGCCCTCGGGCGAAACGTTCTGGTAGCGTTTATGCCCTGGGAAGGATACAACTATGAGGATGCTATTCTGATCAGCGAGAAGCTGGTGAAAGAAGATTATTTTACGTCCATTCATATTGAGGAATACGAAGCAGATGCCCGGGATACCAAACTTGGGCCTGAAGAGATTACCAGAGATATTCCAAACGTCGGAGAAGATGTTTTGAAAGATCTTGACGAACGTGGTATTATCCGGATCGGTGCCGAAGTGCGCCCTGGAGATATCTTAGTGGGCAAGGTTACTCCGAAAGGGGAAACGGAGCTTACGGCTGAAGAGCGCCTGCTAAGAGCAATCTTTGGTGAGAAAGCCAGAGAAGTCAGGGATACTTCTTTACGTGTTCCGCATGGCGAGGCCGGAAAAGTTGTTGATGTTAAAGTATTTAAGCGTGAGAACGGCGATGAACTGGCCCCTGGGGTCAACCAGCTTGTAAGAGTCTATATTGCCCAGAAACGTAAGATATCCGTCGGCGATAAAATGGCTGGAAGACACGGAAACAAAGGGGTTATTTCCAGAATTATGCGCCAGGAGGATATGCCTTTCATGCCGGACGGCACGCCGATTGAAATCGTTCTGAATCCGCTCGGTGTTCCATCTCGTATGAATATCGGACAGGTTCTGGAAACCCATCTTGGTTGGGCGGCGAAAGCACTGGGCATGTATATTGCCACACCGGTTTTTGACGGAGCCAGAGAAGATGATGTCTTTGATACCTTGAGAAAGGCCGGACTTCCCGGACATGGAAAATCCGTTCTTTATGACGGCCGTACCGGTGAGCCTTTTGATAATGAAGTTACTGTTGGCTACATGTATATGCTGAAACTTCACCATCTTGTTGATGACAAGATCCATGCCCGTTCTACAGGGCCGTACTCGCTGGTCACCCAGCAGCCGCTCGGCGGGAAAGCGCAGTTCGGTGGTCAGCGCTTCGGTGAGATGGAAGTTTGGGCACTTGAAGCTTATGGCGCATCGTTTACGCTGCAGGAGATACTTACCGTTAAGTCCGATGATGTGGTAGGTAGGGTCAAGACCTACGAAGCAATTGTCAAAGGTGAGAATATTCCTGAGCCGGGTGTGCCAGAATCGTTTAAGGTACTCATCAAGGAATTGCAGAGCCTTGGACTTGATGTTTCCGTACTTTCGGAAGAAGATCAGGAAATTGAAATTAAGGATCTGGATGATGATGTCACAGAAGTTGCCCATGAACTGGGAATGGATGATCAGTATTCCGTGATTGATGCCAATGACGAAAGCGGCATTGGCTATGATAATGAAGATGAGACTCTTGATGAAGATTTGGATGGCGATTTGAATGACAAAACTGAAGATTTCCCTGTCCTGAGTGTTCCCGAGTCTGACCTTGGTAATGATCTTGTTAATGATCTGGACAATGATTTCAGCGACAACATGGATGATGATTTTGATCCGGATTACAAGTAAAGTGTGCGTTTAGATCGAGAAAGCTTGATGGGCGAAAGGAGAGAATACCGTGCTTGATGTGAATAATTTTGAGAGGATGCGTATCGGGTTGGCTTCTCCGGAGATGATCCGCAAATGGTCCTATGGGGAAGTAAAAAAACCTGAAACCATTAATTACCGCACCTTAAAGCCCGAAAGAGAAGGCCTTTTCTGTGAAAAAATATTTGGCCCTACCCGTGACTGGGAGTGCCACTGCGGTAAATATAAGAGAGTCCGTTATAAAGGCATTATTTGTGACCGATGCGGTGTTGAAGTAACGAGGTCTAAAGTCCGCCGCGAGAGAATGGGACATATTGAGCTGGCTGCGCCGGTTTCCCATATCTGGTACTTCAAAGGGATTCCGAGCAGAATGGGGCTTCTGCTGGACATGTCACCACGTTCCCTGGAAAAAGTTCTATATTTTGTCGCGTATATCGTTGTTGATCCAAAGGATACCTCCCTGATGAAAAAACAGCTTCTTACCGAGACAGAATACAGGGAGGCCAGGGAAAAATACGGCAGTGGCTTCAAGGCAGAGATGGGTGCTGAGGCCATCAAGGCGTTATTGGCCGAGATTGATCTAGATAAACTGAACGAAGAACTTCGCACCGAGCTTAAGGAAGTGTCCGGTCAGCGAAAAATCAGGGCGATCAGACGTCTGGAAGTTGTCGAAGCATTTAAACAGTCCGGAAACAGTCCGGAATGGATGGTTCTTGATGCGATCCCGGTTATTCCACCAGAACTGCGGCCGATGGTTCAGCTGGACGGCGGAAGGTTTGCAACCTCCGACCTGAATGATCTGTACCGCAGGGTTATTAATAGAAATAACAGGCTGAAAAAGCTTCTTGACCTTGGCGCTCCGGATATTATTGTCCGGAACGAAAAAAGAATGCTTCAAGAAGCTGTTGACGCACTGATTGACAATGGCCGTCGCGGACGGCCTGTTACCGGACCCGGCAACAGGCCGCTAAAATCGTTGAGTGATATGCTGAAAGGTAAGCAGGGAAGATTCCGTCAGAACCTTTTAGGAAAACGTGTTGACTATTCCGGTCGTTCTGTTATCGTTGTAGGGCCGACACTGAAGCTTTCCCAGTGCGGGTTGCCGAAAGAGATGGCGATTGAGCTGTTTAAGCCTTTCGTGATGAAAAACTTAGTTAATGAGGGTTATGCTCATAATATTAAAAGCGCCAAGAGAATGGTGGAAAGGGTAAGACCGGAAGTATGGGATGTCCTGGAAAAAGTCATTGCTGAGCATCCAGTGCTCCTGAACCGTGCCCCAACGCTGCACAGACTTGGAATTCAGGCTTTTGAGCCTATCCTTGTCGAAGGTAAGGCTCTGCAGATTCACCCGCTCGTTTGTACGGCTTACAATGCCGACTTCGATGGGGACCAGATGGCGGTTCACGTGCCGCTTTCCGCTGAGGCTCAGTCTGAAGCTCGGCTGCTGATGCTGTCTGCGCACAATATCCTGAACCCGAAAGACGGACGCCCGGTAGCTTCACCAACCAAAGATATGGTTCTGGGCTGCTACTATCTGACAATGGAAAGACCTGGAGCCCTTGGTGAAGGCAAGATCTTCAAGGATCTGGATGAAGCGGTTCTGGCGTACAATTCCAAAGCTGTCCATCTTCAAGCCTTGATCAAGGTGCGCAAGGATGGAAAACTTCTGGAGACAACGACAGGAAGACTCATTTTCAATACCGTTATTCCTGAAGAAGCCGGTTATATAAACGAAATGGTCACTAAGAAGTCTTTAGATAAAATTGTTGCCAAGACTTACCGTTTTTGCGGTTACGAGAAGACAGCCTTATTGCTGGACGGAATAAAAAATCTAGGCTTTAAGTTTTCGACACGAGCCGGAGTCACGGTCGGTATTGACGATATCCAGGTTCCCGAAGTCAAGAGAACGATTCTGGCCGAGGCGGATATTGCTGTTGCTAAGACCGAACAGCAGTACCGACGCGGTCTCATTACCGATGAAGAGCGCAAGATCCTTGTTATCGAAATCTGGACTAAAGCCAATGATTCCGTAACGAAAGCTTTGATGGAATCACTGGATAAGTTTAATCCGGTTTATATGATGGCCAATTCCGGAGCGCGTGGTAATATTCAGCAGCTGCGTCAGCTGGCAGGGATGCGCGGACTGATGGCAGACCCGTCAGGCCGAACGATTGAACTGCCTATTAAAGCCAACTTCCGTGAAGGCCTGACTGTGTTGGAGTACTTTATCTCTTCGCACGGTGCGCGTAAAGGTTTGGCTGACACCGCACTCAGAACTGCCGACTCCGGGTATCTGACCCGCAGACTCGTCGATGTATCCCAGGACGTCATTGTCCGGGAGGATGATTGCGGCTCCGATAAAGGCATTATGGTCGAAGACATCAAGGAAGGCAGTGAAATGATCGAAAAACTGGAAGAACGTCTGGTAGGACGCTTCCTGGTAAGAGAGATCCGTCATCCTGAAACAGGCGAACTGCTAGCTTCTCCCGATTACGAAATCAGTGAAGAACAAGCTAAAGCGATTGCTGATGTATATGATAAAGTTGAGATAAGGTCCGTGCTGAACTGTAAGACCCGTTACGGCGTTTGCAAGAAATGCTACGGCAGAAACCTTGCCACCGGACGTCAGGTTGAAATCGGCGAAGCAGTCGGCATTATCGCTGCCCAATCTATCGGTGAACCTGGAACCCAGCTTACGATGCGTACTTTCCACACCGGTGGTGTTGCTGGAGACGACATTACTCAGGGTCTGCCGAGGGTAGAGGAACTGTTTGAAGCACGCAAGCCCAAAGGCCAGGCGATTATCTCCGAAATCAGTGGCACAATTACGATCAGAGAAGTCAAAGGCCGCAGAGAAGTGGAAGTCACGAGCGAAACCGGGGAACAAGGAATCTATACCATACCGTTTGGTTCCCGCCTCAAAGTCAAGAATGGCCAGGTCATTTCCCCTGGTGACGAATTGACCGAAGGCAGCATTAATCCTCATGATACGCTGAAGATCAAGGGAATAATCGGTGTACAGGTCTATCTGCTCGGAGAAGTTCAGCGGGTATACCGTCTGCAGGGCGTTGATATCAATGACAAGCATATCGAGGTGATGGTTCGGCAGATGCTCAGAAAAGTTAAGATAGAAGAAGCCGGAGACACCAGCCTTCTACCCGGCGGACTGATCGATATCTTCGAGTTTGAGGAGGAAAACGCGAAAGTCTTGCAGGAAGGCGGAGAACCTGCTGAATGCCGTCCGGTTCTGCTCGGAATTACCAAGGCTTCTCTCGCTACCGATTCCTTCCTCTCGGCAGCATCCTTCCAGGAGACAACCAGAGTACTCACGGAAGCTGCTATTAAAGGAAAAGTCGATCCGTTGATTGGCCTGAAAGAGAATGTCATCATCGGAAAACTAATCCCTGCCGGTACCGGGATGTCCAAATACCGCACCCTGAAGGTCACAGACAGCGGGGTCCTTCAGTCGAGGACTGAAGTCTAGAGCAATTGTGTTCTTGACATGGAAATAGGCTACTGCTAAAATAGTATAGTCTGATTTTAGAATAGGGGAGGAGAGCATTTTAAATGCTTGATGAATCTATAAAAAAAACGCAAAGAGTTGTGGTTGGTTTTAAACAAACCAGCCGGGCGCTGGAGAAAGGCGAAGTCGGCAGTATTTATCTTGCCAAGGATGCAGATCAAAAGCTTCTTCGCCCGATCCTGGAGATGTGTGCTGTCAGACAAATTGAAATCAAGGAAGTTCCTACGATGACTGAATTGGGTAAAGCCTGTGGTATTAAAGTGGGTGCTGCAGTCGCAGCCATTCTGAATGACTAGGGTTCCTATAAACAGCTTTCTTGGTTGCCAAAAACCATCTGATTTTTGTAGAATAATTATTACAGGAAGGAGGTGCAGTTATGCCGACAATTCATCAGCTTATCCGCAAAGGGAGAGAAAAGGTTATTGCAAAATCGACCGCTCCTGCTCTGCAATGGGGACATAATTCACTGAAACGCAAGGATTTTCCTTCGGGTGGTTCTCCGCAAAAGAGAGGGGTATGTACGAGAGTGTATACCACAACACCTAAAAAACCGAATTCTGCTCTGAGAAAGGTAGCCCGTGTCCGCCTGACCAATGGCATTGAAATAACCACGTATATTCCTGGAATCGGCCATAACCTTCAGGAACACTCCGTAGTTCTGGTTCGTGGAGGCCGTGTTAAGGATCTTCCGGGCGTACGTTATCATATCGTTCGTGGGGCATTGGATACAACCGGTGTTCAAAACCGTAGTCAGGCTCGTTCCAAGTATGGAGCCAAGAGACCTAAGAAAAAATAATGTATAAGTATCGTAGCCTAAAATATGTTATATTTTGGCTGCACTCTAATTTTATTGCAGTGTTTTTAGAAAGGAGGAATACAGTTGCCCAGAAAAGGTTATATTGCGAAAAGAGAGATCCTGCCGGATCCAATCTATAAGAATAAGACCGTCACAAAATTTATTAACCAGATTATGCTTGACGGCAAAAAAGGTGTTGCTGAATCGAATTGCTATAATGCCTTTCAGATTATTCAAGATAAGACCGGTAAAGATCCGATCGAAGTATTTGAGACAGCATTAAAAAATGTTATGCCTGTATTAGAGGTCAAAGCACGCAGAGTTGGTGGTGCCAACTATCAGGTGCCGATTGAAGTACGTGTGGACCGTCGTCTGACCCTAGGCCTGCGCTGGCTGGTTGAGTATGCCCGTAAAAGGGGAGAAAAAACCATGCAGGAAAAACTGGCCGGAGAGCTAATGGATGCTGCCAACAATACTGGCGGTTCTTATAAGAAAAAAGAAGATACCCATAAAATGGCCGAAGCAAACAAGGCTTTTGCCCATTATCGCTGGTAATCACAATGATTAGCTTGGGGTTACTTTAGAGTTTATTTATCTGGATAGAAAGGCTGATAATAAGTGGCAAGGCAAGTTCCCTTGGAGAAAACTCGGAATATCGGCATCATGGCGCATATTGATGCTGGAAAGACCACAACTACAGAGCGCATCTTATTTTACACTGGCCGTGTTCATAAAATCGGTGAAGTGCATGATGGTGCTGCCACGATGGATTGGATGGTTCAGGAGCAGGAGCGTGGGATTACCATTACTTCTGCAGCTACCACCTGTCAATGGAAAGGGCACAATGTTAATATCATTGACACACCCGGGCACGTTGATTTTACTGTTGAGGTCGAGCGCTCTCTGCGTGTACTGGACGGTGCTGTAGCGGTGTTTTGTTCAGTTGGTGGTGTTGAGCCTCAGTCGGAAACAGTTTGGCGCCAGGCCGACAAATACGGGGTACCCCGTATCGCTTATATAAATAAGATGGACAGAGTCGGTGCGGATTTTTTCCGTGGAGTTTCCATGATTGTTGACCGCCTGGGATCAAATCCTGTTCCTATTCAGCTTCCGATTGGAACTGAAGATAAATTTAGCGGATTTGTTGATTTGGTTACCATGAAAGCAACGGTGTACACGGATGACCTCGGGACAGCAAGTGATGTATCCGAAATCCCTGAAGACATGGTTTCACTGGCAATGGAGTACCGTGAAAAATTACTGGAAGCGGTTTCCGATGTCGATGAAGAATTGATGTTAAAGTATCTTGAGGGCGGAGATATTACTGAACAAGAAATTAAGAACGCAATTCGCATAGGTACAATTGGATTGAAATTTATCCCGGTTTTATGCGGATCATCTTTCAAGAACAAAGGGGTTCAACCTTTGCTTGACGCTGTTGTCGATTATATGCCGTCACCACTCGATGTGCCTGCTATTAAAGGTGTCGATCCGGATACCGGTGAGGAAGACGTGCGTCATTCCGATGATAACGCACCTTTTTCAGCATTGGCATTTAAAATTATGTCGGATCCTTATGTCGGAAAATTGACGTTCTTCCGCGTTTATTCCGGAACGCTCAGCGCGGGTTCTTATATCACGAACTCGACGAAGGGTAAGAAGGAAAGAATTGGCCGAATTCTGAGAATGCACGCCAATCACCGGGAGGATGTTGATGAAGTCCGCGCTGGGGATATCGCTGCAGCTGTCGGCATCAAAGATGTCAGCACAGGGGATACGTTATGCGATGAAAAGAACCGCGTTATTCTCGAATCGATGGTATTCCCCGAACCAGTTATTCATATTGCAATTGAACCTAAAACAAAGGCTGACCAGGAAAAGCTTGGCGGATCACTCGCAAAGCTTGCTGAAGAAGATCCTACCTTTAAGATGCGTACGGATGAAGAAACCGGACAAACCATTATTTCAGGGATGGGAGAACTTCACCTGGAAATCATTGTTGACAGACTGATGAGAGAGTTTAAAGTTGACTGTAATGTGGGTCGTCCACAGGTAGCCTATAAGGAAACGATCCGCAAGCATGTCAAAGCAGAAGGAAAATATGTTCGGCAGTCTGGTGGACGTGGACAGTATGGTCACTGCTGGGTTGAATTCGAACCGCTAGAACAGGGCACTGGCTTTGTATTTGAAAGCAAGATTGTCGGTGGCGTTATTCCTAAAGAATATATATCGCCGATCGGTGCTGGTATAGAAGAAGCCCTTCAAAATGGTATCTTGGCCGGGTATCCGGTTCTGGATATCAAGGCGACCGTCGTTGACGGATCCTACCATGATGTCGACTCCTCTGAAATGGCCTTCAAAATTGCCGGTTCAATGGCTTTCAAAGCAGCGGCTGCCAAAGCAGACCCCGCAATTCTGGAGCCAATGATGAAGGTGGAAGTCACCGTGCCGGAAGAATATATGGGCGATGTCATCGGAGATTTGAACTCGCGCCGAGGCAGAATCGAAGGTATGGAAGCTCGTTCGGGTGCCCAGATTATTCGTGGTTATGTGCCGCTTTCGGAGATGTTCGGTTATGCGACAGAGCTCCGTTCCCGTACTCAGGGCAGGGGCGTATATTCAATGCAGTTTGATCACTATGAGGAAGTGCCCAAAAATATTGCCGAAGGTATTATTGCCAAGCGGCAGGGGGCTTAATATAGAAATTAACTGCAAAAAAATAACATTTTAAATTTATTTAAGGAGTGAAACTTAAATGGGTAAACAAAAATTTGACCGTTCCAAGCCGCACGTTAACGTAGGTACAATTGGCCACGTTGACCATGGTAAAACGACAACGACTGCTGCGATTACATTTGTTTTGTCCAAGGTCGGCGGTGCTGTTGCAACTGCATTTGATCAGATCGACAAAGCGCCTGAAGAGCGTGAACGCGGAATTACGATTTCTACCGCTCATGTTGAGTATGAAACGGCAAACCGTCACTATGCTCACGTTGACTGCCCGGGCCATGCTGACTATGTTAAAAACATGATCACCGGTGCTGCTCAGATGGACGGTGCCATCCTGGTTGTATCCGCTGCTGACGGCCCGATGCCTCAGACGCGTGAACACATCCTTCTTGCCCGTCAGGTAGGTGTGCCTTACATCGTTGTATGGCTGAACAAAGTTGACATGGTTGATGATCCTGAACTTCTCGAACTGGTTGAAATGGAAGTTCGTGAGCTGTTAAGTGAATATGAATTTCCCGGTGATGATATTCCTGTTATTCCCGGTTCCGGACTCAAAGCTCTGGAGTGCGGATGCGGACAGAGAGACTGCGAATGGTGCGGCAAAATCTGGAATCTGATGGATGCTGTTGACAGCTATATTCCTCAACCGGAACGTGCTGTAGACAAACCATTCCTGATGCCTGTAGAAGATGTCTTCACGATCACTGGTCGTGGTACTGTTGCTACCGGCCGTGTAGAGCGTGGTGTCCTTAAAGTCGGCGATGAAATTGAAATCGTTGGTCTTTCTGAAAAACCGCGTAAGAGTGTTTGCACAGGCGTTGAAATGTTCCGAAAACTGCTCGATCAGGCTCAGGCCGGTGACAATATCGGCGCTCTGCTGCGTGGTGTCGAGCGTAAAGACATTGAGCGCGGACAGGTTCTGGCTAAACCAGGAAGTATTAAACCGCATACGAAGTTTAGCGGTGAAGTTTACATTCTGAGTAAAGAAGAAGGCGGACGTCATACGCCGTTCTTCAACAACTATCGTCCTCAGTTCTACTTCAGAACAACCGACGTTACTGGTGTAATCAAACTCCCAGAAGGCACAGAAATGATTATGCCTGGTGACCGTGTATCCATCGAGTGCGAATTGATCACCCCCATTGCTATGGAAGAGGGACTCCGCTTCGCTATCCGTGAAGGCGGACGTACTGTTGGGTCCGGCGTTGTAGCCAAAGTTGTCGAATAATTAGCTGCTGATATTAAGGGAAGCTGCCAGAAATTGTCTGCACAGCTTCCCTGATGCTCTCTACGCAAAAGGTTGCTGTCTTCGGTGACTCCGCCGTAAGGCAGGGAATTTTTGCGCCAATAGTCCTGTTTAACAGGCGATATATTTAGGAGGTAAAGAAATGAACCAAAAGATTAGAATTCGGCTGAAGGCCTTTGACCACAAAACGCTTGATCAGTCGGCAGAAAGAATTGTTGATACCGCGAAAAGAACCGGTGCGAGCGTCAATGGGCCAATACCCCTTCCGACCGAAAAGAGTATTTACACTATTTTACGTTCTCCGCATGTCAACAAGGATTCCCGTGAACAGTTTGAAATGAGAACACACAAGAGATTGATCGATATTATTGATCCTACCTCGAAAACAGTGGATGCACTGATGAGACTGGATCTGCCTTCCGGTGTAGATATCGAAATTAAATTATAATTAGAGTCTGGCGTTTTTTTAGAATATGTGGTAGAATAGATATGTTTGTGACACGAAACACCCGGAGGTGTGGAACACCTTTGGGGTAAGTGTTGCTAAACGCATATAATATATTAATTGATTACACTCTCGTGCCCCGTTTCAGACGGTGCACTTCAAAGTGTACAGGAGGTGGCGTCGTGTCTAGAGGAATTCTGGGTAAAAAAGTGGGTATGACCCAAATTTTTGCAGAAGACGGAAAAGTGATTCCGGTGACTGTTGTTCAGGCCGGTCCTTGTTATGTCCTGCAGAAAAAAACTGAAGCTTCAGACGGTTATAATGCAATTCAGGTTGGTTTTGATGAGAAAAGAGAAAATCTTGCAACTAAACCTGAAAAAGGTCATTTCAAAAAATCCGGTGTCAAATTCATGCGCTTCATCAAGGAATTCAGAACTGCTGAGGCAGATTCCTTCGAAGTTGGTCAGGAAATCAAAGCAGATATCTTCGCAGCCGGTGACAAAGTTGATGTAGTCGGAACTTCCAAAGGTAAGGGCTTTGCTGGTATGCATAAGCGTCATGGAGCCCGCCGCGGACCCATGGGTCATGGATCAAAATATCATCACCGTACAGGTTCCATGGGCGCGAAAGGGCCAGCTCGTGTTTTCAAGGGAAGAAATTTACCTGGACGGATGGGTGGAGAAAGAGTTACGGTTCAAAACCTTGAAGTTGTAAGGGTTGATACTGATAAAAACTACATCCTTATTCGAGGATGCGTACCTGGTGCTAAAAAAAGCCTGCTGATACTGAAAGAATCGGTTAAAGCGAAATAATCCGTAAGGAAAGGAGGATAAAGCAATGCCTAAGGTACAGGTTGTAAATATGCAAGGATCTCCGGTTGGAGAAATGGAATTAAATGAAACGATATTTGGAATAGAGCCCAATACCCATGTTATGCATTCCGCTGTTGTAGCCCAGCTGGCCAACGCCAGAGTCGGCACCCATTCTACATTAGGTCGGAGCGAAGTCAGAGGCGGCGGTCGCAAGCCTTGGAAACAAAAAGGAACAGGTCGGGCCAGAGCCGGCACGATCCGTTCACCGCTCTGGAGAGGCGGCGGCATCGTATTTGGACCAAAACCGAGAGACTATAGTAAAAAGCTTCCTAAGAAAGTGAAGAGACTGGCTCTGTGCTCTGCGCTTTCCAGCAAAGTGATTGACAACAGCCTGATCGTGGTTGATCAAATCAGCTTTGAGCAGCCAAAAACCAAAGAAATGGTTAAACTTTTGGAAGCTCTGAAAATTGATAAAAAAGCGCTTCTCGTTGTCGAGAACAATGACGATAATAACGTTCTGGTCTCTGCGCGCAACATTCAGGGAGTGCTTACCTCAAGAGCAGATGCCTTAAATGTTATAGATCTTTTGAAATATGATTTTGTGGTATTTACCAAGGCGGCTGTGATGAGGACTGAGGAGGTGCTGAGCAATGCGTGATGCTCGTGACGTACTGATTCGACCGGTCATTTCTGAAAAATCGGTCGGATTGGTAGAGGAAAACAAATACTCCTTCTGGGTTAGCACTGCAGCTAATAAGATTGAAATCAAATCAGCTGTAGAGAAAATGTTCAAAGTTAAAGTTGATGACGTTCGCACCATGAAGGTTAAAGGAAAAGAAAAACGTCAGGGCCGTTATTCGGGCATGACACCTACCAGGAAGAAAGCTATCGTAACCCTGAAGGCCGGCGACAAAATTGAAGGATTTGCAGGTCTGTAGTTTTAAGGCAAAGGAGGTAGAAAAAAATGCCAATTAGATCGTACAAACCAACATCTCCGGGACGCAGACAGATGACTGTACTGAATTTCGATGAGATTACCAGGAATGAGCCTGAACGTTCCCTTATCGCCCCCCTGCGCAAGAAGGCTGGAAGGAATAATACAGGACGTTTGACAGTCCGTCACCAAGGCGGCGGTCATAAGAGACGTTATCGTCTGATAGATTTTAAAAGAATCAAAGATGGCGTTCCTGCCAAAGTTGCTAGCATTGAATATGATCCGAACCGTTCTGCTAACATCGCTCTTCTGAACTATGCTGACGGCTTTAAAAGTTACATTATTGCTCCCAATGGACTTAAGGTGGGCCAGGAAATTGTAAGCGGCGAACAGGCCGATATTAAAGCCGGCAATACGTTAAAGCTTAAGAATATTCCGGTCGGAACACTGATTCATAATATTGAGATGAAACCCGGCAAAGGCGGCCAGTTAGTCCGTTCAGCCGGTGGATCAGCTCAGTTGATGGCCAAAGAAGGCAGTTATGCAACACTCAGACTCCCGTCGGGAGAAATGAGAATGATCCACATCGAGTGCCGGGCCACGATTGGCCAGGTCGGGAACTTGGATTATGAAAACGTGACGATCGGTAAAGCCGGAAGATCCCGTTGGCTTGGGATTCGTCCGACAGTCCGTGGTTCAGTCATGAACCCGTGTGATCACCCCCACGGCGGTGGTGAAGGACGTAACCCGATTGGACGTAATCCTGTCACTCCTTGGGGTAAACCCGCCCTTGGCGCCAAGACCAGGAAAAAGAAGAACCAAAGCAATAAGTTCATTGTCAAGCGTAGAGATAAGAAGTAAGCGAAAGGAGACCTCATAATGGGCAGATCTCTAAAAAAGGGACCTTATGTCAGCGCTCGTTTGTTAGAACGGGTGGAAGATATGAATAAAAACGGCGAGAAGAGAGTATTGAAGACTTGGTCCAGACGATCCACCATTTTCCCGCAGATGATTGGTCATACGATTGCCGTCCATGACGGACGCAAGCATGTACCTGTTTATATTACAGAAGATATGGTTGGGCATAAACTTGGTGAATTTGCACTGACCCGGACTTTCAAAGGACATGCCGGAAGTGAAAAATCGAGCGGCTTACGCTAGTTGAGAGGAGGTAAAGAAAAATGGAAACAAAAGCAGTTGCTAAATTTATCCGTATCTCTCCTCGCAAGGTGCGCCTGGTTGTAGATCTGATTCGCGGTAAGAAAGTTGAAGAAGCGATGGCGATCTTGAAATTTACGCCGAATATATCTGCTGAACCGGTTGGCAAGGTGCTGAAGTCAGCAGTAGCAAACGCGGAACACAACCTGGAAATGAGTCCGGATGATCTGTATGTTACCAAAGTATTCGTTGATCAAGGACCAACCTTAAAGCGTATCATGCCTCGGGCGCAGGGAAGAGCTGACAGGATCCGCAAACGGACCAGTCACATTACCGTTGTCGTCGGGGATAAGAAGGAGGAATAGGCAAAGCATGGGTCAAAAAGTTAACCCCAAAGGTCTTCGTATTGGCATTATCCGTTCGTGGGAAGGCCGCTGGTATGCTGATAAGAACTACAGGGAGCTCCTCCACGAAGACTTAAAAATCCGTAAATTTGTAACCAACAAACTCCAACAAGCAGGAGTTCCTAAAGTTGAAATAGAGCGCGCTGCAAACCGGGTCAAAGTATCTGTTCATGCCGCAAAACCCGGGATCGTAATTGGCCGCGGTGGCGCTGAAGTCGAGAACCTGCGCAAGGCATTAGAAACAATGACCGGCAAACAGGTTGCAGTTAATATTGTTGAAATTAAAAAGCCTGAACTGGATGCCAAGCTGGTGGCTGACAGTGTCGCTCAGCAACTTGAAAAACGTATTTCTTTCCGGAGGGCGATGAAACAGACCGTAGGTCGCACCATGCGTGCAGGCGCTCAAGGGATCAAGATTTCATGCAGCGGACGTCTGGGTGGAGCTGAAATTGCCCGTACAGAATGGTATAACGAGGGAAAAGTCCCCCTTCATACGCTGCGCGCAGACATTGACTACGGATTTTCCGAAGCCAATACAACGTATGGCAAAATCGGCGTAAAAGTATGGATTTACCGTGGAGAAGTTCTTCCGACCAAGAAGTCCGTTCAGGAGGAAGGAGGATTATAAAATGTTAGTACCAACCAGAGTAAAGCATCGTAAACAACATCGTCCGAGCCTTAAAGGAAAGGCTCAGAGAGGTACTAAAGTAGTTTACGGTGAATATGGACTTATGGCGCTCGAGAATGCCTGGGTTACCAACCGGCAGATTGAGGCAGCTCGTATTGCAATGACCCGTTACATTAAGCGTGGCGGTAAAGTATGGATAAATATCTTTCCTGACAGGCCGATAACTGCAAAACCGGCTGAGACCAGAATGGGTAGTGGTAAAGGTACTCCGGAATACTGGATTGCTGTTATCAAACCCAACAGAGTCATGTTTGAACTGGCCGGTGTTTCTGAGGAAGTTGCCCGTGAAGCGTTAAGGCTCGCAGCTCATAAACTTCCGATTAAATGCAAGTTTGTCCGCAAAGAGGATCAGGCTGAAGAACAGGTTGGAGGTGGCGCAGATGGCGAAGAATAAGAATTTCCCTGATATGACCGATGAAGAGCTCCTGAAACAGATTGACGGGCTCAAAACGGAATTATTCAATTTGCGTTTCCAATTAGCTACCGGACAACTTGATAACCCGATGCGGATCAAAGAGGTCCGTAAAGGGATCGCGAGAGGCAAAACCATTCTCCGTGAGCGCGAGCTCAAACGTGCTTAAGGTAGGAAAGGAGGCAAAAACATTGGAAAGAACAATGCGCAAAACGCAATATGGCAAAGTTGTCAGCGATAAAATGGATAAAACGATTGTTGTTGCAATTGAAACCAGAAAAAAACATCCAATCTATCATAAAACAGTAAAGGTTACCAAAAAATATAAGGCGCATGATGAGAATAACGAGGCTAGACTAGGGGATACCGTCCTGATTATGGAGACCAGACCGTTAAGCAAAGAAAAGAACTGGAGACTGGTCAAAGTTGTTGAAAAAGCGGTTATTCTCTAAGCCAAGGAAATATCAAGCAGCTAAGAAAGGAGGTTCCGCCCAATGATTCAGGCTGAATCAACCCTTAAAGTGGGAGATAATACCGGAGCAAAAAAACTTTTATGTATCCGTGTGTTGGGTGGTTCTAAACGTCGTTACGCATCAATTGGTGATATCATCGTTGCTGCGGTTAAAGAAGCAACACCAGGCGGCGTTGTCAAAAAAGGTGATGTTGTCAAAGCTGTTGTTGTCCGTACTACCAAAGAAATTAAAAGACCAGACGGTTCATATATTCGATTCTCCGAAAATGCAGCAGTTATTATCAAAGATGACAAGAGTCCGAAAGGAACGCGTATTTTTGGACCTGTTGCCCGTGAACTCAGAGAAAAAGATTACATGAAAATCGTTTCGCTGGCACCGGAAGTACTATAGAAAAAACCGGACGGAGGTGAATAAATAATGTCCGCCGAAAGAACAAAAGTAAACGTCAGAAAAGGCGATATGGTCATGGTGATAACCGGCAAGGACGCCGGAAAAAAAGGCAAGGTTCTTGAAGTTCTAACCCAGAAGGGCAGAGTTGTGGTCGAGAAGGTCAACGTTGTAAAGAAACATCAGAAACCGACCAAAGATATGCCCCAAGGTGGAATTGTCGATAAAGAAGCTCCGATTCACAGCTCCAATGTGATGCTGTTTTGCACAGAATGTAATTCTGTCACCAGGAAGAGTGTTAAGATTACTGGAGAAGGTAAAGTGAGAGTCTGCAAGAATTGCGGACACAATTTGCCGGAAGAAAATAAGAAGTAATTCTGGAAGGGAGGTACTCTGGTGGCTCGCTTAAGAGATTATTATAAAAATGAGATAACCCCGGCTCTGCAGAAAAAATTTGATTATAAGAATATCATGCAAACACCGCGTTTGGAAAAAGTGGTTATCAATATAGGTTTGGGAGAAGCGATTCAAAATCCGAAAGCCATAGATTCCGCTGTAGATGATCTCATGACGATTACGGGTCAGAAACCGGTCGTAACACGGGCGAAGAAGTCGATCGCAGCATTTAAGCTTCGTGCAGGCATGCCGATTGGCGTGAAGGTTACTTTAAGAGGTGACCGGATGTATGAGTTTGTTGACAGGCTGCTGAACGTAGCGCTTCCTCGTGTCAGAGATTTTCAGGGAGTATCCGCCAAGGCATTTGACGGCAGAGGCAATTATACCCTCGGCATTAAAGAGCAGCTCATTTTCCCGGAAATTAATTTTGACAAAATTGATAAAATTAGAGGTATGGATATCGTCTTTGTAACAACGGCCAATACGGATGAAGAAGCAAAAGAGCTGCTTAAAGCATTCAGAATGCCGTTTAAGGACTAGATATGAAGGAGGCTTAAGATATGGCCAAGACGTCGATGATTGTTCGTCACCAACCAAAATATTCTGTACGTGTGCATAACCGCTGCAAAATATGTGGCCGCCCGCATGCTTATATGAGGAAATTTGGAATATGCAGGATATGCTTCAGAGAACTGGCTTATAAAGGCGAACTGCCTGGTGTAACGAAGGCTAGTTGGTAAGCATTATTGGAGAAAGGGGGAAATAAAAGTGTCAACAACATCAGATCCTATTGCCGATTTCCTGACACGGATCCGGAATGCCGGGATGGTTTACCACGATAAAGTAGAAATTCCTGCTTCAAGTATCAAGAAGGCTCTGGCCGAACTGCTGAAACAGGAAGGCTTTATCAAGGATTATGAATATATTGATGACAATAAACAGGGGGTCTTGAGATTATACCTCAAGTACGGCCCTAACCGGGAAAGAGTCATTACCGGTTTGAAACGTATCAGTCGTCCCGGTTTAAGAGTTTATGCAAAAAAAGACCAGATTCCTAAGGTTTTAGGAGGTTTGGGCGTTGCTGTGATATCTACCTCCAAAGGCATCATGCCTGACAGACAAGCACGCAGTGAAGGTTTGGGTGGAGAAGTTATCTGCTATATTTGGTAAAGGATGGAGGTGTAGAATATGTCTCGAATTGGTAGAAAAGCAATCACCATTCCAGGCGGGGTGGAAGTTAAACAAGAAGGTCAGGTCGTTACCGTTAAAGGCCCCAAAGGAACGCTTACCAGAGAATTCCGGCCTGAAATCGGTATTCAAGTAGAAGAAAATACAATCAGCGTTACCCGTCCCAACGACGAACCTTTCTACCGTTCGCTTCACGGACTGACCCGCACCCTTCTTGCCAATATGGTGGAAGGTGTATCGAACGGGTTTAGCAAGAATTTGGACCTTGTCGGAGTAGGCTATCGTGCTGCTCTTTCAGGTAAAAAACTTGTGCTTACTGTCGGCAAATCTCATCCGGTTGAAATGGAACCCTATGAAGGGATTGAAATCGAAGTTCCTGCACCGAACAAGGTGATCATTAAAGGAATCGATAAGGAACAAGTCGGTAATTTTGCTGCAGATGTTCGTAAGCAACGTGAACCGGAACCGTATAAAGGTAAAGGGATTAAATACGAAAAAGAAGTCATCCGCCGCAAGGAAGGTAAAACCGGCGGTAAGAAATAAGGTAAGGGCAAAATCTCTTGCCGCGTAGAAAGGATGAAAAAGCTTGATTAAAAAGAGTGACCGCAGAAAAATTTTGAAACATAAGCATAAAAGTGTCCGTAAAAGAATCCAGGGCACAGCTGAAAGACCGCGTATGGCAGTATTTAGAAGCTTAAACCATATTTATGCCCAGGTTATCAACGATGACCTTGGAATCACCCTGGCTGCAGCTTCTTCTCTCGATGCTGAGTTTAAAGCAGCAGAGCTGTCCGGAGGAAACGTTGAGGGAGCTAAAAAAGTTGGCGAACTCATTGCGAAAAAAGTGCTGGATAAAGGAATCACCAAAGTGGTCTATGACCGCGGCGGCAGCCTATATCACGGTAGAGTTGCAGCTCTGGCCGAAGCCGCTAGAGAAGCAGGACTTGACTTCTAATCTTTAGAAAAGGAGGGAAAATCATTGTCAAATATCGATCCTAGTAAACTGGAGCTCACCGAGAAAATTGTACACATTGCCCGTGTTGCTAAAGTTGTCAAAGGCGGAAGACGTTTCAGCTTCAGTGCTCTGGTTGTCGTCGGCGACGGCAATGGTATTGTCGGCGCAGGACTCGGAAAAGCAACCGAAGTTCCGGAGGCTATTCGTAAAGGCGTAGAAGATGCTAAAAAGAATCTGATTGCTGTACCTTTAAAAGGAACATCGATCCCGCATCCGATTCTCGGCCAATTTGGTGCCGGCGAGGTTCTGCTGAAACCCGCTGCCAAAGGTACTGGAGTTATTGCCGGTGGTCCGGTGCGTGCTGTACTCGAAGTAGCAGGGGTTAAAGATATACTCACAAAATCACTGGGATCTTCCAATGCTCATAACGTTGTCAATGCAACGATGGCTGGCCTCAAGGCGCTGAAGCGCGACGTCGACGTTGCCAAAGCCCGCGGCAAGGCAGTGGAAGAAATACTCTAAAATAATGTATCGCAGCACCAAGTAAGGAGGTGTCCATATTGAAACTCCATGAACTCAAACCTGCAGAAGGTTCGACAAAATCACGTAAACGTGTTGGAAGAGGCAATGGCTCAGGACTTGGAAATACAGCCGGCCGTGGCAGCAAGGGTCAGAAAGCCCGTTCCGGCGGCGGTGTCCGTCCCGGATTCGAAGGTGGCCAAATGCCCATTACCCGCAGACTCCCGAAACGCGGTTTTACAAATAATTTTAGAAAAGAATATGAGGTCATCAATGTATCCGATCTTGAAGAAAGATTTGAAAATGGTGAAGAAGTTACCATTGAAGCTTTATTTGAGACTGGACTCATCAATAAAGTCAAGGATGGTGTCAAAGTACTCGGAGACGGGGAATTGACCAAATCATTAACCGTAAAAGTTCATAAGGTAAGCAAAACAGCAGCAGAGAAGATTACTGCTGCCGGAGGAAAAGTAGAGGTGGAATAAATTGATACTTGAAACCCTGAAGGATGCCTGGAAAGTTCCGAGCATTAGAAAGAAAATAGGGTTCACCTTGCTTATGCTTCTGATCTTTAGGATTGGGTCTCACATCCCGATTCCGTTTATGGATCGTGAAGTGCTTCAAAACATGATGGGCAGTGGAGGATTGTTTGATTTCTTCAACACATTCTCTGGTGGCTCCCTGAAACGCTTCTCTGTATTCTCATTAAGTATCATGCCCTATATCACTGCCTCGATCATTATTCAGCTCTTAACGGTCGTCATTCCTTATTTGGAAAGACTATCAAAAGAGGGCGATCAGGGCAGAAAAAAGATTGTTCAGTATACCCGCTATGGTACGGTTGTACTTGGCTTCATCAACGGTTTTGGACTGACCATCGGCTTAAGAGGTGCGCTTACGATTCCTCAAGAGTCGCTTAGGATTCTAATTTACATTATGATTGCAATCGTACTGACCGCAGGTACAGCTTTTCTGATGTGGCTGGGCGAACAGATCACCGAAAAAGGCATTGGCAATGGCATCTCACTCATTATCTTTGCCGGTATTGTTGCTGGGATTCCAGATGCAATCAAGTACTTGGTTGGGCTGCTGCAGGTTGGCGAAATCGGTTGGATATCAATCGTAGGCTTAGTGGTTATTGCAGCGCTGATTATTGCCGCTGTTGTATTTATCCAGGAGGGCCAAAGAAGAATTCCGGTTCAATATGCCAAAAGAGTCGTCGGCCGCAAGCAATACGGTGGACAGAGCTCTCATATTCCATTAAAAGTTAATCAGGCGGGCGTCATTCCGATTATTTTCGGTATTTCCTTAATGGCCTTTCCGGCAACCATTGCGACCTGGCTCCCACAGGACTCAGCCTTCGCTCTTTTTGCCCAGAAATGGCTGCAAATGAACGGCTCAGCCTATTCAATACCGTACTTGATCATGTATGCATTGCTCATTATTTTCTTTACCTATTTCTATACAGGAATTACCTTTAATCCTGTAGATGTCGCGGATAATCTTAAAAAGTACGGCGGTTTTATTCCCGGAATTCGTCCGGGTCGTCCGACTTCAGATTATTTGTTTAAAATCCTGAGCAGAGTGACTTTGGCAGGTGGGATATTCCTGGCACTAATTGCTGTTCTCCCCAGTCTGATCATGGGATTCACCGGAATAGATAACATCTATTTAGGTGGAACATCCCTGCTGATTGTGGTCAGCGTTGCTCTTGATACGATGAAACAGATGGAGAATCAGCTGATGCAGCGTCACTATCAAGGATTTTTAAAGTAGGAGGCTATCGAGATGAGAATGATACTCATGGGTCCTCCTGGAGCAGGAAAAGGAACACAAGCCGATTTGCTCATTGAGCATTATCATATACCCCACATTTCAACTGGGGACATGTTCAGAGCCGCAATCAAGGAACAGACTGCCCTGGGAATGAAGGCCAAAGAATACATGGATGCCGGCGGCCTTGTCCCGGATGAAGTAACGATTGGGATTGTAGCCGACAGATTGGCTCAGGCTGATTGTCAAAATGGTTTCCTTCTGGACGGGTTTCCCCGTACGGCTGCCCAGGCGGATGCATTGGCGAAAATCTTAAGCGACATGAAAATTGCCCTGGATGGAGTTATCAACATTGAACTGGGCGAAGCAGATCTCTTGGAACGGCTCACCGGAAGAAGAGTCTGCAAACAGTGCGGTGCAACCTTCCATACTGTCTTCAACGCTCCTAAACAACAGGACGTTTGTGACAAGTGCGGTGGTGCACTCTACCAGAGAAGCGATGACACACTTGAAACAGCACAAAATCGGCTGAAGGTATATAATACACAGACTGAACCCCTGATTGCATATTATAACAACCAAGGCTTGCTCAAGAGAATTCAAGGGGATAAAGAAATTAAGCAGGTTTTCAGCAATGTTCTCAGCGTGTTGGAGTAAGAAGCCATGATTGAACTGAAGAGTAAGGAACAGCTTGGCCGCATG
This sequence comes from Dehalobacter sp. TeCB1, assembly GCF_001707455.1. Taxonomy (NCBI): domain Bacteria; kingdom Bacillati; phylum Bacillota; class Clostridia; order Eubacteriales; family Desulfitobacteriaceae; genus Dehalobacter; species Dehalobacter sp. TeCB1. The sequence continues at coordinate 57,517 of NZ_MCHF01000012.1, forward strand.
CGGAAAGCTGGCCGGATCGTGGCAGAAACTCTGGAACTGATGCGGGAAATGGTTGCCCCGGGAGTAACTACGGAACAACTGGACAGAGCAGCGGAAGATTACATTGGCAAATGCAATGCGATTCCTGCCTTCAAAGGGTATAACGGCTTCCCCGCAACACTATGTACTTCGATTAATGAAGAAGTGGTGCATGGGATCCCGGGTTTAAGGGCCCTGAAAACTGGAGATATTATCAGTATTGATTGCGGGGCAATCATTGACGGATACGTCGGTGATTCTGCGATCACACTGCCGGTAGGAGAAATCAGCAGGGAACTTCAGAATCTGCTGGCAGTGACTGAAGAATCTCTCAGGTGTGGAATTGCCCAGGCGCTGAAAGGTAATCGGCTGTTTGATATATCCTACGCTATTCAGACGTATGTAGAAGAGAATACAATGTCGGTCGTTCGGGACTATGTAGGTCACGGAATCGGCAGAAAAATGCATGAAGAACCTCAAGTACCCAATTTTGGCAAACCCGGCAGGGGGCCGAGACTCGAGGTAGGAATGGTCCTGGCGATAGAACCAATGGTCAACTTAGGAGGCTATCAGGTTGAGACTCTTGAGAACCAGTGGACTGTAGTAACGAAAGATCGCCGAGCATCGGCGCATTTTGAACACACAGTGGCCATCACTGAAAATGGCCCGGAAATACTAACTCGAATTGAAGGCTGAAGACCGGTAAATAAATGTCAAAGGAGGGATAGGCGCAAATGTCAAAAGAAGATGTGATTGAGGTCGAAGGCAAAGTACTGGAACCATTGCCGAACGCAATGTTTACGGTAGAATTAAACAATGGTCATAAGGTACTGGCGCATGTCTCCGGCAAGATTCGGATGCATTTTATCAGAATTTTGCCTGGAGATCGGGTCACGGTGGAGCTTTCTCCCTATGACTTGACCAGAGGAAGAATTGTGTACAGATTTAAGTAAGGACAAGGGAGGAATCACAGGTGAAAGTAAGACCTTCTGTGAAACCGATTTGTGAAAAGTGTAAAATTATTAGACGGCACGGAAAAGTAATGGTTATTTGCGAAAATCCGAAACATAAGCAACGCCAGGGCTAAATCGAGGATGAAGTTCGAGGTTCGAAGGTCGATGATTAAGCATCAAAGATCTAGCAGACAATACCGGACAACGAACTTAGAATATCGATTAGCAATATGTGCGGGTTGTCGCCTTTGGACCGGATTAACACTAACAAAGTCGGACGCTAAATATGAAAATCAAGTAACTGGAACTAATTATCGAACATGGGGGTGTGAAATTTAGATGGCACGTATCGCAGGGGTGGATATACCTCGGGACAAACGTGTTGAGGTTGCACTTACCTACATCTATGGTATCGGCAATTCTCAATCCAAAAAAATCCTGACAAAAACACAGATTAACCCTGACACCAGGGTCAAAGATCTTACAGACGACGAAGTCGCCAAGATCAGGGAAACAATTGATAAAGAATACAAGGTCGAAGGCGATCTGCGTCGGGAAGTGTCCCTTAACATTAAAAGACTGATGGAAATCGGCAGTTATCGTGGCCTTCGCCATCGTCGTGGACTACCTGTGCGCGGACAGCGGACCAAAACCAATGCCCGTACACGCAAAGGTCCCGCAAGAGCAATTGGCGGAAAGAAGAAAAAGTAAAGGGGGGCATTGAAGCATGGCTCGTAAAGTTGTTCGTACCAGAAAAAGAGAACGTAAAAATGTTGAAAGCGGCATAGCACATATTAAGTCGACTTTTAATAATACGATTGTCACCATAACAGACACGACCGGAAACGCACTTTCCTGGTCCAGTTCCGGTTCTTTGGGTTTCAAAGGATCACGTAAAAGCACACCTTTTGCTGCGCAGATGGCTGCAGAGACAGCTGCCAAAGCAGCAATGGAGCATGGGCTCAAAATTGTTGAATGTTTTGTCAAAGGTCCAGGATCAGGCCGTGAAGCCGCAATCAGAGCATTGCAGGCGGCAGGTCTGGAAGTGAACCTTATTCGGGACGTAACTCCGGTACCGCATAACGGATGTCGGCCGCCCAAACGCAGAAGAGTATAGGGGGTGTAAAACATGGCTAAATATACAGAATCAGTATGTCGTCTGTGCCGGCGTGAGGGTCAGAAGTTATTCCTGAAGGGGGATCGCTGCTATACCAATAAATGTGCTGTGGACCGTCGGGCGTATGCTCCGGGCATGCACGGACAGGCTAGAGGCAAAAAACCGACTGAGTACGGCATTCAGCTCAGAGAAAAGCAGAAAGTCCGGAGGATCTACGGCGTTCTTGAGAAACAGTTCCGTGGATATTTCGACAAAGCTGCCCGTCAAAAAGGTATGACCGGGGAAAATCTTCTCCGTTTATTGGAACGCCGTTTGGATAATGTTGTTTTCAGACTTGGCTTTGCTTCATCCAGACCCGAAGCACGTCAGCTTGTGACACATGGTCATATCACAATCAATGGCAAACGCGTCGATATTGCATCTTATCTCGTCAGCACTGGCGAAGCAATTTCGATTAAAGAAAGCAGCAAAGACAACAATAGAATCAAGGAAATGGCCGAATCCTTAAAGGATCGTGCTGTTCCTGCATGGTTAAGCCTGGATATCAACAGCATCACAGGGACTGTAATCAACATGCCAACCCGTGAAGATATTCAGATTCCGATTGAAGAACATCTTATCGTAGAGAAATATTCTCGTTAAACTTTTCCGGGAAAGAAGGGGTGCATTCCGATGCTTGAAATCGAAAAGCCCAATATTGAATGTGTTGAGAGATCTGAAGATAATACCTATGCCAAATTCATTATTGAACCCTTAGAGAGAGGCTATGGCATTACCTTGGGGAATTCCCTGCGTCGTATCCTGCTTTCTTCTCTACCCGGGTCCGCGGTTACTTCAGTAAAAATAGAAGGCGTACTACACGAATTCTCAACCATTCCAGGAGTCTTGGAAGACGTAACTGAGATCATTCTCAATATTAAATCCCTCGCTCTCAAAGGCCATACGGATGAACCGCGCGTTCTGCGTTTGGAATGTGAAGGGGAACGGGTTGTTACCGCAAGAGACATTATCACCGGTCCCGATATTGAGATTCTCAATCCAGATTTGAAGATCGCCACGTTGGATAAAGACGGACGTCTCTTCATGGAAATGAACGTCGAACGTTCCCGCGGCTATGTCTCAGCTGAGAAGAATAAAAAAGCAGATCAGGTAATCGGCGTTATTCCTGTCGATTCCATTTTTACCCCAATTTATAAAGTCAACTATGCTGTAGAAGATACCCGGGTCGGTATGATGACTGACTTTGACAAGCTTACCCTGGAAGTATGGTCTAACGGCAGTATTACCCCGAAAGAGGCAACGAGTCTCGCAGCCAAGATTTTGAGCGAACATTTGAGGCTCTTTATCGGACTGAACGATAATCTGGGTAATGTTGAAATCATGGTGGAAAAAGAAGAAGAGGCCAAAGATAAGATTCTGGAAATGACCATTGAAGAACTGGATCTTTCCGTAAGATCTTATAATTGCCTGAAACGCGCCGGCATAAACAGCGTTGAAGAACTGACACAAAGAACTGAAGAAGATATGATTAAAGTACGCAATCTTGGGCGCAAATCTCTGGAAGAAGTCGAACACAAGCTCAGAGAACTTGAGCTGGGATTCCGTACTCCGGAAGATTAAACCTAAAGGGGGGATCACAGTTGGCATACCGTAAGCTTGGAGTTAACATGAGCCGCAGAAGGGTTATGTTAAGAAATATTGTAACTTCCTTGCTGAAGCATGGAAAGATTGAGACAACAGAAGCAAGAGCAAAAGAACTGAATTCCCTGGCAGAGAAAATGATTACCCTAGGCAAAAGGGGTGACCTGGCTGCCAGACGTCAGGCGATGGAATTTTTGCTGGATGAGACGGTAGTAAAAGAGCTTTTTGATACAATAGCTCCGAAATATGCCGATAGGCAGGGTGGCTACACCAGAATCATGAAAAACGGCTATCGTCGTGGAGATGCTGCCGAAATGGTTTTAGTTGAGCTTGTGGACTAAGATGAAGGCCTAATTTCGAAGTTCGAAGTTCGAGGTTCGGTGTTCGATCGCAGATAACGGAAACCGGATACCAGGAATTGATTGATACCGGGTAACGAAACCAAATAAGCTATCGATAACCATTAATCACACACATGAATCGTACCTCTGAACATTGACACATGTTCAGCTTCGAACTTCCTGTTGGCTCTTTTGAAAACAAGCATACCGTCCAGTTCAATATTATAAGATTGCTGGAGAAAAAAATGCGCAACATCCTTCTGCGATTAGCCTATGATGGTACAAACTACCACGGATTCCAGCGCCAGCCAGAGGAACATGGACAAACTATCCAGGGAGAACTGGAAAAGGTCTGGAAGAAGCTTTTTGCCGAAGAAATAAAAATCACAACAGCGGGCAGGACGGATACTGGTGTACACGCTGCCGGCCAAGTGGTTAATTTCTGCTCAGAAGCGCGTATTCCGCAGGAGAAGATTCCTAAGGCCATGAACAGTATTCTGCCGTATGATATCAGAATACGTGAGGCCAGGGATATGCCTGAAGATTTTAGTGCCAGGAAAAGCGCCAAGTGGAAGAGATACGATTACAGAATCGATAACGGACGAATTCCTGACGTATTCAGAAGACTGTATTCTCTCCATGAGCCGTTGCAGCTGAATGTCAGCGCCATGCAAATGGCTGCTTCCCAGCTTGAAGGGAAACATGACTTCAGTGCATTTGCCGCTGCTGGGTCTTCGGCTAAAAGTTTTGTCCGGACACTGTACCGCTGCAAAGTATGTTGGCTGGATGAACAAATCGTTGTTACCTGTATTGGTGACGGGTTTCTATATAACATGGTAAGAATTATTGCCGGTACCTTGATGGATGCGGGTAAAGGCCGAACACAGCCGGAAGAAATCCCTGAAGTACTAGCGTCCAGGGATCGAACCAAAGCAGGTGAAACTGCTCCGGCCAGAGGACTCACCTTGACCTATGTCAATTATGACGCATCCAGTCCCGGTGAAATCTTTCCGGAACTTTAAGAAACAGGAAACCATAGGTTGACGAAAGACGTTATTTTAGTTAAACTTTTTAAGTAGTCTTTTACCGAACGTGAATGAGCCCTTCACGTCCGGTGATGATATAACGAACTCAAAAATCGTACATGAGAACATGATGGACGCGATTAAAAATGGAGGGAACCAACATGACCACCACGCAATTTGCGAAAGCCCATGAGGTGGACCGTAAATGGTTAGTCATTGACGCAGCCGGTGTTTCTTTGGGAAGAGTGGCAGCTGAAGCCGCCCGCTTGCTCAGAGGAAAACATAAGCCGATATTTACCCCGAACGTTGACACAGGTGATTTTGTCATTATCGTCAATGCAGATAAAACATTGATTACCGGCAATAAACTGGATAAGAAAATGTATCGCTGGCACACCGGTTATCCAGGCGGACTGAAAGAAATGACCTACCGAGTGCTGATGAGCAAAGCCCCCGAAAAAGCTATGGAACATGCTGTAAAAGGAATGCTTCCTCACAACAAACTTGGTGCACAGATGTATAAGAAACTTAAAGTATACTCGGGACCGGAACATCCGCATCAGGCCCAAAAAGCAGAAGTATGGAATATGAAATAGTTGGAAGGAGGTAAAAGCATGTCAGCACAGCTTCAGTATCAAGGCACAGGCAGAAGGAAAAATGCAGTTGCCCGGGTCAGACTTCTGGCCGGTAACGGAAAATATACGATTAACGACAGAGACCTAAGTGAATACTTCGGCAAGAAAACTTTAGAGATGATTGTTCAGCAGCCCTTAGAAGTTACTGAAACTTTAGGGAAATACGATTTAATTGCCAGAGTTCACGGCGGCGGTACAACCGGCCAGGCCGGTGCCCTCAGAATGGGTATTGCCAGAGCTTTGCTTAAAGCAGATGAAAGTCTTCGTCCGGCTTTAAAACGCGCAGGTTTTCTTACCCGTGACCCGCGTATGAAAGAGCGCCGCAAATACGGACTCAAAAAGGCCCGCAAAGCGCCTCAATTCTCGAAACGTTAATATCCAAGAAACAGCGAATCCCTCAACTAAAGGTTGGGGGATTTTTCTCTTTTTCTCATTTTTTACCTTTCTATACTTTATTAATTGAATAAAAAAATTGCTGATATCATTTTGACCATAAAAATGCGGGTATTATGTTGAAAACAGGTGAAGTAATTGGCAAAACAAAATCACTGCATGCAGACAGGCAAACCTTATCCGATCAAAGGTCGCTGAAATCATTCCCTTTTGAATAATTCACTGCCCTTCACCATAGATATAGGTGAGAGGGGGAAAACCATGGCCAAACACCTGAATTATTCACGGATCAGTGGACTGATGCACGGACAGATAATGCCAAGACCAAAGATTATACTGGCATCAAGCATTCTCATTCTTCTGGCCGTAACCGGTATTTTTCTCAGCCAGAAAACAGCAGTGCATACCGCCAAGGATGTTCCCGGATGGAGCTGGATACTTGGCGGAGTAACCATTTCGATCGATGCCGGTCATGGCGGGGTTGACCCTGGGGCTGTTGGTGTCAATAAAACCCTGGAGAAGGATGTGAATCTGCAAGTTTCTAAAAGGCTGCAGGTACTTTTCACCCAGGCCGGAAGCAAAGTTGTGATGCTAAGGGAGCAGGACCGGGATTTTGGGACTTCTTTAAGCTTGCTTCAACGCAAAAGAGAGGACTTGGCCTACCGGATTCAGACCGCTATGGAATCCCAGGCTAAAATATATCTGAGTATTCATGCCAATAGTTTTTCCGATCAAAGACAGCATGGCCCGCAAGTGTTTTATCATCCGGAATCCGATGGAGGAAAACTGCTGGCTGAAAGTATCCAGCAAAGTTTGAATAAAGTCGGAACAAAAGAACGGGAAGCAAAGGCAAACCAAAGCTATTTTATCCTCAAGAATACGGATATGGTGGCCGTGACAATTGAAGTCGGGTTCCTGTCCAATCCGGAGGAAGAAAAGAAATTAAACGAAAGTGCTTATCAGCAGCAGCTGGCCATGGCTATTTTCGAAGGAGTGGGCAATTATCTGGCCAAGGAACAGCCGGTGGCGGCAGCCGATTAATTTTGAAATTACCATCCTAGTAATAAATAAAGGAAGATACGCAATTAATCCCGAATATATCAGATAATCCCGAATATATCAGATAATCGCTTTGGAAGCTGCAACGCACCTGACCTTTCAAAGACTCGTGCTTAATTCCATTTCAAATTAATTTCAAAGAGTAAAAAAGAGTAAAAAACTAAAAAGAAGAATTGTCCATTTTGCCCAGAAGCATTGTTTATAAATTGTTTAGATTCTGTTTACAGATATTCAAGATATTGGGAGTAAAATAAGATCAGGAAGCTTTCCAATATTTGAAAAGGAGTAAGTGAAGATGAGAATATCTAAAAAAGCGGCGCTGCCGTTAGTCTTTACTGTCGGGATTCTGTTGTTTGCGACGACTGCACTGGCGGACATTGTCAGCAAGAGCGGCTATGATACGCTTAAGGACGGCTTGAAGCAAAGCGCCGCGAGCTGTTCAGAGAAATTTAACAACTTTACCCTGGATTATTCATTTGCCATAAAGTATAACGGTGAAATCATCAGTTCCCAGAACGATGTCAAAAAATTTGACCGGCTGAATGGGGCGACCGAGGACAGCTCCCGCAGTCTGAGTCCGGACGGAAAGGTTTCCGATTCTTATTACTATACGGATAAGAACGCCTGGATCAATGGTACGGATATCGGCACCGGCAATGAAGCCTATTACTATACCGAATATACCCAGGAGCGCGAAACGGATGTATTTGACAATCCTTTTAAACAGGATGAAGCGGAAGATGTTGAGAAGATTGTGGATGCAGTTGTCGGCAGTTTGAAGGACCATGTGGTCGTTCAGGAGAATGCCGATGGCAGCAAAGCGCTTTCTGGTTCCCTGTCTGAAGTACAGATTCCGGCTTTGGTCAACGCGGTGGCCTCCCTTCAGGTCAAACAGGCTCTTTCGGGACAAAACAGCTATAGTGCCAGAATCCCTGTACTAACGCAGGATATCTATGTGAAACAAATTGAAGGGTCGGCCACAGTTAATTCCGACGGTCTCTTGGATTATATTCTGGCAACAGTGATATTATCCGGAAAGGACGCACAGGAACAGGTCCATGAAATTACGATGGAAACGCTTGTTAAATTAACGGATATCAATGAAACAATTGTTCAGAAGCCGGATCTTAGTGGCAAAAAAGTTCAGAGAACAACAGAAAGAACCAGCGCCGGACCTCAGATCTCCAATCCTGAAAAGTTTATCGGGACATTTAAAAACGATATTATCATTGAGCAAGACGGTAAATTTGTCAAGATTGGCGAACGCATTCTGAAAATTGCCCATGTTGAGAGTGCAAATATTGCCGGAGAATATTCCGAGAAATACAGAGAAGGCTTTGAGACGTATGCTCAGAATGCTCTGACCTTTACGTTTGACGCCACAACTTCCAATCAGACAAAACCGGATGCCATGTTTGAATTCAGAGATAATGACGGATTGAACCGGTCCGGAAGCATCTATCTGGATGAAGCAAATGCCAAGGTGTATTTCAACTTGAACATGTCCAGCGGGTCTTACGATTCCGTCTTCTCGCCTGTTCTGGAATGAACAGATGCAATGTTAGATGATAGATAACGAATAACAAGTAACAAAACGAAAATAGCAATAACTTTAAATTGGAGCTGCCGGGGAATCCCGGCAGGCTCCTTGCAGTGCACAATGGGGGCAATTATATGGAAAAAGTGATTGAAATATGCAGCGTGACCAAACTGTATAAAAACGGCCGGGGCATTGACGATATCAATCTGGAAATTGATCAGGGGGATATTTTTGGTTTTCTTGGGCCAAACGGTGCAGGAAAAACAACGGCAATGAAGATCATGACCGGATTGATCCGGCCGGACCGCGGTGACGTCAGGATTTTCGGGCATAGTATTACCGAATCATATGAGAAGGCCATGGCGGAAGTTGGCTGTATTATTGAAATTGCTGACTCTTATCCGTTCTTGACCGCTTATGAAAACTTAAGGCAGCGTGCCCGGTGTTACCCGGGAATCGATGACCACAGAATTGATGAGGTTCTGGAGCTTACCGGTATGATCAAATACAAACAGGAAAAACCCAGGAAGTTCTCCCTAGGCATGAAGCAACGCTTGGGTTTAGCTGCGGCTATTCTGGCCAAGCCCAAAGTTTTGATCCTGGATGAGCCGTTGAACGGACTCGATGTCGAGGGGATGATTGATGTCCGTAATCTCATTAAGCAGATGGCTGAACAGGAAGGAACCACCTTTTTTATTTCAAGCCATCTGATCCATGATGTTGAACTTACCTGCAGCAGGATCGGGGTCATCGTCAACGGAAAGATGCTCAATGTGGACAGCACGGAAAAGATTCTGCAAAATTACGCCACGTTGGAGAATTACTTTGTCAGTGAGGTGGAACGCAATGGCCGCGTATAAAGCTGCTTTGATCAATGAAATTGAAAAGCTGTACAAAAAGAAAAAAGCCCTGGTTGCGCTGATTATCTCACTGGTTGTGATTGTACTGGGGCAGCTGGCCGTCGTTGGTGTCAGAACCGGCTTTGGTGTAAGAGGCACCGGCAGCGTGGAATTTCCCGTACTGGTTTTGTCGGTCGTCGTCAATACGATTCTGCCGCTGTTTACGGCGCTCGTTGCCATTGACTGTTTTTCCGGGGAGTTCTCCCATAACCTGATGCGCGTCACGCTCACCAGGCCGGTCAGCAGGCTGAAAATCTATACGGCCAAAGTCACGGCCATTGCGGTCTTTATTCTGGCCAACCTGCTGATCTTAATGGTCTTTTCCATGCTGGCCGGTTTTCTGTTTAATGCCAATTCCGCTACGCTTACCGCTGTAGCGAGAACCGTGCTCGTTTATGTGATCAGCTTGTTTCCGCTGTTTACATTGGCCCTAGGGATTGTGTTTTTGGCCAATATTCTAAAGAGCGGCACTTCGGTATTTTTTGTTGCAATTATTGTTTTTCTGGCCATCAAGGCTTTTGGTATTTTCTTTTCCGAGTACTCAAGCCTGTTGGTTACCACACAGCTCGACTGGTACAATTTGTGGCTGGCCAATTCTTTGCCGCTGGCGAAGATTGGCCGGGAGTTTTGTCTGATGCTTGGCTACGCACTGATGTTTTTTGCAGCGGGGTTTTATTTGTTTGATAAAAAAGAGTTCTAGATTTCAGAATTTGCTTAAAAATGATGCTAAATGACTGAATAAGAGGACCGGCAATGAATCTTAAGAAGCGTTTAATTGCAGCAAATGCAGCTACCGTGGCGATTCCGGTGCTGGTTACAGCACTGGTCGCCATGGCTTATCTGTTTATATACAGCAAACTATATGGCAATATATATTCCTGGGAAAGCTACCAGCGGGCCTCTCAAATTGAAGCAGTACTGATGGATACAGAAAGACTGATCCAGCAGGAGAGTCCCGACGCGATTGCCGATGAAAAGTTCCAGCGGCTGTTGCGCCAGAAAATAGCCGAAATCGGAGGCGAACTGATCATCCTGAAGGATGATAGCATGATCTATACCTCGCTGGATGCACCGGGAATTGGCAAAATTGAGCTGGCTAAGGCCTTGGAAGCAGGACAAAACAAGCCTGGCAAGGAAAGCATTGTGATCAGTGGTCAGTCCTTTACGGTTCAGATTATTGGGCAGGATCCCGCAGATACTGCTGGGGGAACCGTGCTGCTGCTGCTCGTTCCGCCGGATCAGGCAGCTAACGGCCTGATTCAGTTCCTCATTGTGATCGGCCTGACGTTCCTTTGCTCTTTCATTGTTACGAACATCCTGATCTCCTATCAGTTTTCGCGGGCGGTTTTGCAGCCCCTGAATCATCTACAACATGCTGCAGATGAGATCCGGACCGGAAACCTGGACTGCCAGATTGCCGAAGAAGGTGACCGGGAGATTGAAGCATTGTGTCGGGACCTTGAGCTTATGCGCCTTAAGCTCAAGGAATCGATCCATACCCAGCTGAAATACGAAGACAACAGAAAAATGCTGATATCCAGCATATCCCATGATCTAAAGACTCCCGTTACTTCGATTAAGGGTTATGTTGAAGGCATTTTGGATGGCGTCGCAAATACACCGGAAAAAACGGAGAAATATTTGAGAACCATCTATGTAAAGGCTGAGCAGGTTGATAAGATGATTGATGATTTGCTGCTCTACGCCAAACTTGATCTAAACCAGATTCCGTTTAATTTTGAAAGGACCGATGTTCAGGAATTCATTAAAAGCTGCTTGCTGGAAAGTGAACCTGAACTCGAAAACAATAGAATTCACACGGAAATGTTCAGTGATCTGACCCAAAAGCGCTGCGTTTTTCTTGATCGGGAACGAATGAAAAGAATTGTAATGAACATTCTGGACAACTCCCGCAAGTATATGGACAAAGATGAGGCGGTAATAAGGGTTCTGCTCAGGGAGACTCCTTCCAGTATTATTATGGAGTTTCAGGACAATGGGTGTGGAGTCAGTGAAAAGGATCTGCCGTATATTTTTGACCGGTTTTACCGTTCCGATCAGGCCAGAACAGGGATTAAGGGAAGCGGCCTCGGACTTGCGATTGCCAAACAGGTCGTCGAGGGGCATCAGGGGATTATCTGGGCAATGTCCCACGGCAAGGAAGGAATGAGTATTCTGATTTCACTGGCCTATCTTAAAGACTAGTACCACGTCAACTCTAAGTCTAGTCTACATGAAGAAAACCATCCAAAACGAGGACTGTTATGAAAAAAATTCTGATTATTGAAGATGATCTGAATATTGCGGAACTGCAACAAGATTACCTGGAAGTGGAAGGTTTTGCAGCCGACATTTGTGCGGATGGTTCTGCCGGTCTGAAGCAGTTCCAGGAAAACGGCTATGATCTTCTAATCCTTGATATCATGCTTCCGGGTCTGGATGGTCTGGAGATTCTGCGCAGTCTAAGAGATGAAAAAGAGGTCCCTGTGATTCTGGTATCTGCTAAAAAAGAGGAAATCGACAAAATCAAAGGCTTTAATCTCGGAGCGGATGATTATATCACGAAACCCTTCAGCCCCGGTGAACTTGTCGCCAGGGTCAAAGCTCATCTGCAGAATTATGAAAAACTGAAGAAGAAATTCAGCGAAAAGCAGATAAGCAACAACACTGTTGTGATCCGTGGACTCAGGATCGAGAAAGAAGCCCGCAGGGTCTATATCCATAACCGGGAAGCTAATCTCGCCCAGAAAGAATTTGAGCTGCTTTTATATCTGGCCAAGCATCCCAACCGGGTATTCGGCAGAGACGAATTATTCGAAAAGGTCTGGGGACTTGAGGCGCTCGGTGATTCCGCTACGGTCACGGTTCATATCGCCCGGCTACGCGATAAAATTGAAAGCGACCCTTCCAACCCGCAATATATCGAAACGGTCTGGGGAGCGGGCTATCGGTTCAGGGTTTAATAAGAACAAACATCAGGAATAAATCCATTACGCAGCAAAGGAAGAAGATCATTTTGAACAGAAAACAATCTAAAATTGCACTTGCCACGGTAGTTATATTATTTATTGTTGCCGGGTTAATGAGCTTTCTGGGCGGATCTGAAGCAGTCAGTGTGTTTTCCCGGTATAATTCTAATCAGGACCAGACAACCCAACAGGACAACCAGACTTTCAGCCATAACCAACAGAATGGAACGACTGAAAACAGCGGTGGGAATAACCAGGGTGCAGAAAACAGTCAGAATACTGAAGCGCAACAGCAGGAATCCGCGAACGGACAGCAGGATCAAACGGCCAAATCTCAGGAAAACCAACAAAGCGACTACCGGATTGATGTTGATGTGACCGAACAAATTGTCCAGATCTATTATCAGGGTTCTGAAATTAAACAATTCACAGCGTCGACAGGCGCCAATAATTTGACTCCGCTGGGGGATTTTGAAATTCAAAACCGCGGCGAATGGTTTTTCTCCGAAAAATACCAGCAGGGTGCCAAATACTGGGTCTCTTTCAAAGACTGGGGTGTGTACCTTTTCCATTCTGTCCCGATGGATAAACAGAAAAAAATGATTGCCGAAGAAGCGGCCAAACTTGGTACACCGGCTTCTCATGGCTGTATCAGGCTAGAAGTGGAAAACGCCAAATGGATTTATAACAACATTCCGCAGGGAACGAAGGTGCATATTCATTAATGTTATGATGATGCCGAAATACTGTTGTAAGGCCTCAAATACTTTTCGCATAACGGAGAGTATTTTTTTTGGAAAAAGACGGAATGTATAGTAAGATAAACTGAGAGAATAGATAGAAAAATTGATCAGAATAATTTAAAAGAAGTATTGGAGAAAAGTAAAAATTTAAGGACTTAGGTATTGAATAATTATTCACGTAAGTGTATAATTATTAAAATAAATTATTAATAAACTAAACGCTGCATTACCATTACAGGAGGGATATGGATGATTAAAGTTGGAATTCTTGGAGCAACCGGCTATACAGGGCAGGAACTGCTTCGTTTATTAAATAACCATCCGGAGGTCACGCTGGCGTATTTGGGCTCTTCTACATCTGCGGGAAAGCGTATTTCAGATATTTGCCCTCACCTTCAGGAAAGTCTGGAGAACGTGCTGGAGACAGAGGAGCTACCTGATGTTGACGTGGTGTTTATGGCGCTGCCGCATGGCATAGCAGCGGTCAGAGCCAGGAAATTGATGGAACAAGGCATAAAAATCGTGGATCTTGGAGCCGACTTCAGACTTAAAGACGCCCAGGAGTATGAAAATTGGTATAAGGTTAAGCATGCTGATCCGGCTTTACTGCCAGAGGCTGTTTACGGACTGCCTGAACTATACAGAAATGAAATTGCGGGGAAAGCCCTTGTGGCGAATCCGGGCTGTTATCCAACAGCATCCCAGCTAGCGCTGGTGCCGCTACTTCGGGCAGGGCTGCTTGATCCGAACAGCATCATCATCGATGCCAAGTCGGGTGTCTCAGGAGCAGGCCGCGGGATTGTCCAGAACCTTCATTATTCCGAAGTGAATGAGAATTTTAAGGCTTACGGTGTTGGTGTGCATCGCCACACACCGGAAATCGAGCAGCAGCTAAGCGGTGCGGCGGATGCGAAAGTCGTAATTAGTTTTACCCCACATCTCGTGCCAATGACCCGAGGAATACTGGCTACTATCTATGCCGGTGTCAAGAGCGGAATAACGGAGCAGGAACTGCGGGATTGCTGGCAGCAAGCTTACGAGAAGGAACCGTTTATTCATCTGATGCCGGAAAGAGAGTGGCCGCAGACGAAATATACGTATGGGAGCAACCACGCATTCCTTCAGTTAAGATATGACCAGCGGACCGGCAGGGTCGTCATGGTTTCCGTTATTGACAATTTGGTCAAAGGAGCATCCGGCCAGGCCATCCAGAATATGAACATCCTGTTTGATCTGCCGGAAACGACTGGGCTTCAAACCACTGCGCTCTGGCCATAGGGAGACAAATGGACGTTTTTTTTGTCCCCAAACACACAGACACAGAAACGATCTAAGGAGGAATAGAAATGATGGATAAATTGTATCCTTGGCAAGAAATAAATGGCGGGATTTCCGCACCGCCTGGATTTTATGCCTGCGGGGTCAAAGCGGGCATAAAACATAAAGACAAATACGATCTGGCGCTGATCTTATCTGAGATCCCGGCCAGTGCGGCAGGGATGTTCACGCGCAATGTCGTGAAGGCCCATCCGCTGGTACTCACCGAGAAACATCTTGCAGACGGCAAAGCGCAGGCTGTTATTGTCAACAGCGGTAATGCCAATGCCTGTATGGGCGAGATTGGTGACAACGCTGCCACGGAGATGGTCAGGGTGACCGCAGAAGAGCTTGCTCTTGCTCCGGAAGATATCCTGGTATCGTCCACAGGGGTAATCGGACAGGAACTGCCGCTGGCTAAAGTCATCGCAGGAATCAGGACGGCCGCAAAGGAAGTTCAGGCACTTAAGGGAAAAGTCTCCGAAAGTGAAAAAACTGAGTACGCCCACCAGGCGGCGTCGGCTATAATGACCACAGACATGGTTTGCAAAGAACTTGCTTTGGAACTGCAGTGCGCCCAGGGCACTATAAAACTTGGTATCATGGCCAAAGGCTCGGGCATGATCCATCCTAATATGGGAACGATGCTTTGTTTTATCACGACGGATGCGCAGGTTGCGCAGGATAAGCTGAAAGGGCTGCTGAAGGCGGCAACGGATGAAAGCTTTAATATGGTAACCGTGGATGGCGACACCAGTACGAACGATATGGTCGTGATCTTGGCCAACGGATTATCGGGAGTTACGCCGGAAGGTCAGGAATGGGAGAACTTTTCTGCCATGGTCCGGGAAGCCTGCTGTACGATGGCCAAAGCGATTGCAAGGGACGGCGAAGGGGCCAGCAAGTTCCTGGAAGTGAAAGTTGCAGGGGCCGCATCATTGGAAGCAGCTAGAATGATTGCCCGCAGTGTCTGTTCCTCTAATTTGGTGAAATCGGCTATGTATGGCGAAGATGCCAACTGGGGAAGGATCCTGGCTGCAGCGGGATACTCCGGAGCTAGCTTTGATCCGAATAAAGCGGATATCTACCTGAACGGACTGCAGGTCGCTGCACACGGACAGGGCCTGCCATTTTCCGAGACGGAAGCTTCGGTTTTGCTGAAAAATACAGACATCAAGGTCGACGTCGTTCTGGGTGACGGAAATGAACAGGCTGTAGCCTGGGGCTGTGATCTTACACATAAGTATATTGACATCAACGCTGATTACCGGACGTAATAATGTCAGCGTAATTGAGTGACTATTAAATATAAATGTTAGTTACTGGTAATTATCTGTTTAAATCACTTGAGTTTTTTTGAGACACCTTATGAAGAGGAGTAAAGGAGGCGCATCAAAATGGAAGATTTCAGTGTGAAGATCAGCAATCTGGATAAGGCCAATATTCTGATCGAAGCCTTGCCGTATATTCAAAAATTCTCCGGGTCTACCGTTGTGATCAAATATGGCGGGCATGCCATGATTGATCAGGAGCTTAAAGAAAAGGTCATGCTCGATATCCTGCTGCTGCATACGGTTGGTATCCGTCCGGTTATTGTTCACGGAGGGGGACCGGAAATCAATACGATGCTGAAGCGTGTCGGCAAAGAAAGCACGTTTGTGCAGGGCTTAAGGGTTACGGATAAAGAGACCATGGAAATTGCAGCGATGGTCCTGGTCGGAAAGCTGAACACGGAGATTGTTTCGATGCTAAACAGCTTTGGCGGAAAGGCAGTAGGGCTGAACGGCCAGGATGCCAAACTGCTCGTCGCCGAGAAGAAACCGATGCAATTGGCCAATGAACAAGGATTGGTCGAGGAAATCGATCTTGGGTATGTTGGTGAGATCAAGAAGGTTACGCCGGGGATCATTACCAGCCTTTTGGATCAGGGATATATTCCGATTATTTCACCGCTGGCCGGTGGAGATGATGGTGAAAGCTATAATGTAAATGCCGATACGGCTGCCGGAACCATCGCCGGATCCTTAAAAGCTGACAAATTCCTGCTTTTGACCGATGTCAAGGGAATTATGAAGGATATCAATGATCCGGAGTCTCTTATCTCTGTTATCCCGAAGGAAGATGTACCGGCAATGATGACGGAAGGGATCTTTAAAGGTGGAATGATACCGAAAGTAGAATGTGCAGTAAACGCGCTGGAACAGGGAACAGGTACCGTTCATATCCTGGACGGCAGACAGCCGCATGCGATTTTGCTGGAGTTGTTTACTGACGGTGGGATCGGGACGATGATTAAATAAACGGAGAATATTCAATAAATTGTATTATAGAGAAGAAAGGTCGATGGTCGATATGAATATAGAGCTGAATACGGAACAAATGATCGCGATGGGCAAAGAAAATGTCATGAATACGTATGGCCGTTTGCCAATGGCGTTAGTCAAAGGATCCGGATCGCTGGTCTGGGACAGTGACGGCAAGCAATATCTGGACTTTGTCGCAGGTCTGGCTGTAACCTCACTCGGGCATGCCAATCCGGAGATCGTGGAAATCATCCGCGAGCAGGCCGGAGAGATCCTGCATACTTCCAATCTGTACTGGATCCCTGGTCAGGTCAAACTCGCAAAGATGCTAACGGACAATTCGTTCGCGAATAAAGTATTCTTCTGCAACAGCGGAGCGGAGGCCAATGAAGCTGCCATCAAACTGGTGAGGAAGTATGCCAAGGAACACTTTGGGGCTGAGAAAATTCAGATCGTATCCCTGAAGAATTCGTTCCATGGCAGGACGCTGGCAACGATAACAGCCACAGGCCAGGCCAAGTACCAGAAGGGATATGAGCCGCTGCCGGAAGGATTCTCCTATACCACGATGAATGATTTGAGTGAACTGGAAGGCGTCATCAATGAGGAGACTGCGGCTGTAATGATCGAACCTGTGCAAGGGGAAGGCGGTGTGCACCCTGTTTCACGTGAGTTTCTGCAAAAAGCCAGGGAATTATGCGATAAGTACGGGGCGCTGCTGATCTTTGACGAAGTCCAGTGTGGGCTGGGCAGGACCGGGAAACTATTTGCCTACGAGTGGTCCGGCGTAAAGCCGGATATCCTGACACTGGCCAAAGCACTGGGCAATGGTGTGCCGATTGGTGCGATGCTCGCAACAGACAACGCAGCTGCTTCTTTCCAGCCGGGAGACCATGCTTCGACTTTCGGAGGCAACCATCTTGTCTCGGCTGTCGGCTGCAAAGTGATGGAGATTATGACCCGGGAAGATTTTCTGACCGGGGTCGAGAACAAGGGGTATTATTTCCAGGATAAGCTGCAGAAGCTTGCTGAAAAATTTGATTTGCCCGGTAAGGTCAGGGGGCTCGGGCTGATGGTCGGGCTGCCTGTTGAAGAAAAAGGACCCGAGATTGTGAGCGACTGCTGTGCAAACGGACTGCTGATCAACTGTGTCGGAGGCAAGACCCTGCGTTTCCTGCCGCCGCTTACAGTCACGTTTGACGAAATTGACCGGGCAATGGAAATTCTGGAGCAGGCCTTTCAAAGGAGCTTTGGCGTGAAATAAGAACAGATAATAAAAACCAACAGATTAAAATGAATGAAAAGGGAGGGCGTAACCAAACTCTATCAAAGTTCCGTTACGCCCTCCTTTTTATGATTTTCAGGGATCAAGCTGTCGATACTTAAAGGGAACGTTAAACCGATTCTATTTCCCAGAGTTACGCATATCCCTATTAATTACTTCAGATATTGGAGACTCGCTCTTGGTAGCCTGAGTTCAGTTACAGCCCCTTTGTTTAGGTTTAAGACTGTTGTAATTACACTAGTTAAATAGAAGACGTTAATTCCCAAAGGTTAATCACTATCTGTATCAGCGTAGAACACTAGCGTAAAATAGCTGGTTGTCTGAGTCATATCGTTTTGCAGGAGTATACCGGAATTTGTGTTGCCCAAAACATGAAAAGCCCGGATTCCTTGTTTCTCAGCCAGTCGGAAAGATGCGGCAAGCGATGCGGGGGAATCCAGGTAATCATTGCCCAGCCTGAAGAGGGCAGGATAATCGAATTCCTGCATATATTTCAAGGTTTCGCGGTCTTTGCCCTGGGCCTCGACCCGGGTCAGATAATGCGAAAAGTCAACCGACGAGATCAGAACCGTATGTTCATTCAGACAGGGCTCTAGTCCGGCAAGCAGCGTATTGACTTCCTGAAGGGTGACATCATGATGCAGAATGAGCGGTACAATCTTTGCTTTGGGAAGATAATGCTTAATAAGCGGTGCCAGAGAGCCAATGGAATGTTCCGAAGAGAGGGTTCCCTCATCTCTGCTTGCCAGGCTGTTTTTAAGCAGAAGGTTGACCGTCGGCTGATCCGTTTCGACAAGGCCTTCAGGAGTCTCCCAGTTATCCAGACCTGTAATAATCCGGTTCCCGTTGTTAAGATGATTTGGGCCCACCAGGATGATTAGGCCTGGTTCCTGCGCGGCAAGTATTTGCATCAGATCGTTAATTAGGCGGGCAGCTGTCAGATGATGAGGCATCACGGCACTTACGATTCTCTTATCTGCTTTGGACGGTACAGCAGGCTGGTCGGCCAAGATAGCATTTAATTCCTCCCGGGTGATAAAACCGGGATGGGAGGAAACGGATATCCCGCCGTCTTCGCCGGAGGATTTTTCCGTTAGGCTTGTTCCGTCGCATCCGGACAGGAGTAAGAAAGAAAAGCATAATAATAGTAAGGCAGTCATGTTTAAGACGGTTTTAGATAAAACGAAGCAGCGAATATTCGTAATAGGTCATGCCCCCATTTTATTTGATCACAATCCTGGATTGGCTGCCGCTTGTGTAAACGATACTGTTCTTAATGTTGCTCAAAACGGGTGCTTCGCAGTTGAATTCACCAGGTGAGATGACTCGTGCCAGATACGTAATCGTGCCTTTGTCCTTGCCGACGTGGAAGACCAGCTTTTGGCCGTTGACTTCTGTCGGATAATCCCAGTAATTTTTGGCAGTTGGGTCTTCATTGTAATTTTCGGGACGTGGGATAAGAGCAAGACCGGCAGGAAGCACATCCACAATTTCATAAAGCCCCTGGGGCGCTTTATCACCGATGTTATAGCTTAACACGACCTGGACGAGGTTCTGGCGATTGAAGGTATTTGTCTCCGTACTGCCGACGCGGTAGGTACGACTGATCTCAAGATCGGTATTTTCTGATCCTTCTCCGGCCTGAATCGGAACGTTGTAGTAGCTCACCATGCCAATCTTGCCTTTGATCCTGGTGAATGATATCTCCGTCAAATCCTCAGGAAGAATGGTCAGTTTAAAGAAGTTCATATTTTTTAAGATTTTGGTCTCTTTTTTTCCGTTTAGTTCATAGGTAAAGCTTACCGGCGAAGAGGCCATATACTGAAGGTTGTAGCGGAGTATTTCCAGCTGCTCGAGCGTATTCAAAATATCTTTGCCCGGATTCTCAAGCAGGTACTGGTAAAGCTTGTTTTTCTCCGGCTGGTCCAGGCGCGCTGCCAGAAGTGCCATCCGGGTTGTAGCCAGAATCATATCATCTTGATCGCTTCCTACGTTGATTCGCAGAACGGAACCGAGGTCCTGCTGATAAGTGCTGAGCAGCTCCTGATAAACCTGCATGGCGTAGGCTCCATCTCCGGTTTCCAGCAGAGCCAGAGCCAGGTTGATTTTTTCTTCCGCAGACAGATCTTCCTTCTGCATATAGCTGTCAATTTGCAGAAGAACAGGCTCTCCCAGGGAAGCGAGCCCGAGAAGAATCATACTTTCATCGTCTGCTGCAGGTGTCTGACTTCCCTGATTTCCTTGATCTCCCTCTTTTCCTGATTCTCCTGCGTCTTCAGCTTCCAGAATTCTGTAAAAATAGCGGATTAAGGCCTGATCATCAAAGACACCTGGGGCAGCGGAAGCGACCATTGCCGACAAGGTCGGATCACTTTCTCCATAAGAAAGGATGCTGATTCCACCGTCGAACCGCTGGTAAAGGAGCAGAGAATCCCGATCCCCCCTATCTCCAACCAAAGGGATATTAGATTCGGGACTGTCGGAGAAATACTTTTCCAAAAGCCTGGCGGCTTCCTGGGCGGCAAGCTTTTGCTCGAGGCGGCTTCCATTATTCCAGATCAGCTGGTAAAGACCCCGGAGGTACTGGCTCTTCTCAGAATCACTGAAGATCACTGTCGTTGGTTCTTCAGAAGAACCCTTGAGTCCCTGGCCTTCCGTTAAAAGATTTCGGTCCGACACAATCCTCTGCTGAAACGATTTCATTGCGGTAAATTCCTTGGTCAGTGTGTCAGTAAGGCCATTCTGACTGCCGGATACGGTCAGATGGTAAGTACCTGCTTCGAGGGCTGGCAGCTTCCAATCTGCAGCAGAAAATGCTGTATCGCTTTGACGCCAGGTCTGTTCCTTCCCGCTGGGACTGGTTAGTTTCATGGTATAAGAAACATTTTGGCTGCTTTTGAGTTTTTCACCATAAGAGCGTGTAAGGACGACTGGAGAGTCTCCTGCGAGATAATGGCTGTTTAGTGTCACTTCGACAAAGAACGGCAGACGTACCGGAAGCTGCGAGGTACCGCTGCCAGCCTGAAGATTCTGAGTAAAAGCCTGGTAGGTAACCCGCCAGGATGTCAGATTGTCCGGCAGGGTGAAGTCCGTTGAGGCATTCCCGCCACTGTCGGTTTGCAGCGTGGTGAAGAGTACGGTATCCCGAAAATCACTGCGTCCCGAACCGCCCTCCCCACCAGACTCAGCAAAACCATAAAAACCAGGGTGATAATGGGACTTTCTGGTTATCAGTGTCAGATACTGATTATCGCCATAGAGGCTGTTCAAAAGATCCACACTCTGGTTTTGCAGGCTGAATAAGGCTTCATCAACAAGATTCAGATTGATCTGGGCCCTTTTAACAGGGGCATTGTTGCTGTCGGTCACCTTAAGGCTTAAGTGAACTTTATCGCCGGGCCGATATTCAGTCTTATCCGATTGTACCGCGACATTCAGTTTTTTTGTTTGGCTTGCAAACGGTATCATGACGCTGCTCGCTTCATAGTAGCTGTTCCCGTCGAAGTAGACCCCGCCTACGGTAACATTCGGAATGTATAAATCGGTAAACAAAAAGCTGTACTTAGGCGTAGTGCTTACCTGGTAGGCATCAATGACTTTTTGACCGTGGTAGAATAAAATATTTCTTCCGGCGGGATTTAAAACTTGGCTATTGACCATCATGGACACCTGAACTTGGTCCCCAGGATTATAACCGTCAATACCAGGTGTTCCCTGCAGGAAGTAATAAGCGTTATCCGGCTGAGGATCCTGTTTGCTGATAGTTAATTGTCTTGTAAAGGATCGGCCGTCACTGTCCTGTGCTGTAAGATAGAGATTGTAGGATTCCTTCGGATCAATTTGACCTGTATATTTCAGCGTTCCGTCAGAAGCTGTTGTTAGTGCAAACTCACTGACCAGTTTTGTGGCATAGTCATAATTATAAGATTTGACTACTTTTTTACTGATGAAATCATAGTACTGACCTGTTTCGGTTCTTGTAACGACTTCCTGGTAGAGCTTAGCTTTCACCGGGGCATTGGCAACCGGCCCCTGAAGATAGTTCTCTTCAGAAGCAAATTCTCCATTGTTTAGCTTGGTCAAATCAACAGATGATAATTTGGCGGAGAGGGTATAGGTATCTTTCTGGCGGATCGCTTGGCCGTTGATGTAGACTTTGCTTTTAAAGACAAGCAATTCAGCGTAATTGTAGATTTCACCTGCTTCGGGAAGGGTGGCGTTGGCCGCACATGTCTGGAAATCGTAGTCCGTATAATTCTCTGCGTGAGCCTTGCCGGTATAGGAAAGTATCGCCGTTCCTTTGGCATCGGTAGTCAGGTCACCTTCCTGATCAGACAAAAAGTAGTGCAAAGACAGACTTGGGACAGGCGTGCTTTCAAAGAAGGCGGCTGAGAACCGAAAATTCACCTTCTCTCCAGCGAAGATTGCTTTCTTATCTTGAGTCAATGTTACTTGATAGGCCGGTTTTTGGTAGTTTTCTACGGAAAAGCTTCGTGAGAGCAGCTGAACATCGCCAGATTTAACCTGCAGTTCATAGTAACCGGGTTTTAGAACGGGAAGTTTGATTTGACCCTGAAAACAATCATCTTTTACTGCGGTCTCCTGGGTCAGGACCGGAGAAATCTCACCCCCCGGGTAGTAGGCGCCGTCATAACCATACACTTCAATCGTGAGATCACGAAGCGGTTCAATCCGGCTGCCCTGCGTACTGTTCCCGGACCGCGGTGCAGCGATTCCCCAGAAGTTCAACGTATCCCCAGGCTTATAAAGGGCTCGGTCCAAATAGAGATACTTCCAGTAATCCGACGGATTGATCTGGCCGGTGTTACTTTCTTCATACCAGGCCTCTATAGGGACAAGGATTTCTTTGTCTCCCTGCCGGATCCAGGCATAACTTCTCTGCTCGCCGGACAGCTTTTGCTTGATCAGAACCGTACCCGATTTATCCGTACTGGCAGTAATCTTCTTATTTTCAAGACTGACAGTGGCTTCAGCAACGGATGTTTTGGTCTGCAGGTCATTAACCCAAAAGAGGCTTTCATCCTGTCCTGAGCAAGGTAGACGGCAAGATCGGTTACCTGGAACCAGACTTGCCTGACGGATTCGTCTGCCTGGAATTCTGCGGAATAGTACCCTGCTTCCAGCGTTTCTGGTAGCATGATGTATTGATTGTAAGGGTCTGTCTTCAGAAATTCGGTGTCATATTCAGCCAGTATGTAGGCTGACGGTAATTTTTCGAGATAATGGTTCCAGGTATAGTAGGACCAATCAGGCAGCACATCCCGTTTCGAGAGAGAGGCTTGAAAGCTTTGGTGATCCGGATAGCGGTAAAGGTTGATATGAAGCGGAGGCGTGTCTATGATTTGACCTCCCGAATACGTATTGTTGGTGAAATATACGGAAAATGCAGGCTGCTCACTGGTGCTGAATTCGGTCAGACTTGTGTTCAGATCAAACGTAAAAGGAGGATTGTTCTGTTCAACCGTCCCGGTCTCAAAGCTGAAACGATAGTCTTCGAACAGGGTTTCCGTCGTACCGGGGAGTACAAAGCCTTTTTTGAGCGTGACCGTATAGACGGTGGCTGGTTGCAGTGCTTCCGGCGTAAATACCAGCGTTTTTTTGTGCTTTTCGAAAGCCCCCTTCATCTCGGGTGAGATACTGAAATAATTCTTCAGGCTGCTAATTTCATAGTTGTCGGAAGAGAAAGTCAATTCGATTCCCGTGTCTACCGGAACAGAGGTGCTTTTATCTCCAGGAAGGGAACGAAGCACCTGAAAGGCTGCTTTGGTCTGGAAGGCCCAGCTAAGGTTTTCCTTTCCCGATGCTTCCGGATCAAAGGCCAAACGATAAATTGTATTCGGCGCTAATTCTTCCTCGGGAATAATTTTATAGCTCTTGCCGTTATTCTGTTTATCCAGGGTGTAGGAAAATTCCGGACGAAGCTTGAGCGATGCTTTCACTGTTTTTTCAGTCAGGCTTTCTTTGCTGGTCAGTAAAAAGGTTGTCGTGGTATCAATCCCGAGCTTATCCAAGTCAACCGCAGTAATAGCGATATCCGAGGCCAAAACTGCTGTGTCATTTAGACGGAAAAAGTCAAATCCGTAAAAAATGCTGATAGCCATTACAAGAACTAAGGCGATGCCGATTGACTTTTTCCAACTCATCAAGTTCTTGAAATTCTTTGCCATAAATTAACCATCCTTTCGACACAATACGATGGTATTGTCAGTTTAATATTATATTTAGAAGTATCTGATAACAGATTAGCGTGTTTAACAACATATTTGACGTAATTAATCGATAATTCTATACATCTGACAAATATCCTTTTTATAGATGCAGCACTCGTTGACAGATTTGCAGCTGCCTGTGCCGCTGCACGCCATACTATGTTTATGCAAAAACACTCTTTTTTAGACCACACTCGTTTAGATTTGAGAAAAAAGAATTTTGGTTGTAGACTATTAAAGAGAATAGGTCAAAAGGGTTGGAACGATTCTGGAAAAACAGATTGGGATTAGACCGGAGGAAGAAACGTGGATTATTCGGATAAAGTTATTGAACATTTTATGTGCCCGCAAAATGTGGGTAGCATGCCTGATGCAGATGCCGAAGGAATCTTTGGAGATGTGTCCTGCGGAGATTCGCTGACGATCTATCTGAAAGTAAAGGATGGTATCCTGACGGATATCAGTTACCTGGTGTTTGGCTGTGCCGCGGCTGTAGCAGCAAGCAGCATGTTTACGGTTTTAGTGAAAGGGAAAAGTATTGAGGAGGCTTTAAACATAGGCGGCAGAGACGTTTTCGACGCGCTGGATGGCCTGCCGGCAAGTAAAGTCCATTGTTCCGTGCTGGGTCCCCAGGCCCTGAAAAAAGCTATCGAAGACTATGAATCCAAAAGAAAAGATCAGAGCTAAAAGTGTCGAAAATCTTGCCAAAATGGCAGAAATATGATGAAATTTTTGATTGTTTACGATATGATAATAAATAGTTTCAATAATAATGCCTGCAATCATGATGTCTGCATCATATACAGAACGCCATAGGTGAAAGGATTTGAAAGTATGAAGCTGTCCCAGCGCATTCTGGGCATGAAGCCGTCTGCTACGTTGGCTGTTGATGCCAAAGCCAAAGAACTAAAGAGTCAGGGGAAGAATGTTATTTCGTTTGGATCCGGGGAGCCAGATTTCGTGTCCCCGCCGTCCGCTTTCAAGTATGCGACGGAAGCGATGCAAAAAGGGAAAACTCATTACACATCAACACCTGGGGTTCCTGAACTTCGTCAAGAAATTTGTGCTTATTACCGAAAGGAATTTGGTCTGAAGTTTGATCCGGGACAGGTAGTCGTTGGCCCGGGAGCTAAACCTTGCATATATGAAGCGCTGGCAGCGATCGTTGATCCAGGGGATGAGATTGTCCTGCTTGCGCCGGCTTGGGTAAGCTATATCGAACAGATCCATCTTGTAGATGGGAAACCGGTGATCGTGGAAACAGAAGATAGTGGTTTTGTACCAAGATTGGACCGCGTGGAAGCCGCAATTACGGACAGAACTATCGCACTTTTGCTGAACTCCCCATCCAATCCGACGGGGGTCCTATTTGACGAGAAGACCGTTAGAGGCCTTGCTGAGATCGCCCAGAAGCATGATCTCTGGCTGATTTGGGATGAGATTTATGAGAAGCTGGTTTACGGTCAGAACAAACATATTAATCCGCTGCAGCTTATGCCGGAGCTGGCTTCCCGGACAATTATCATTAACGGGGTGAGCAAAGCCTATGCGATGACAGGCTGGCGGATCGGTTATTCGATTGCCCCGCTCGAATTATCATCCAAGATTAACTCGTTTCAAAGCCATCTGACCTCGAATGCCTGCTCCATTGCTCAATGGGCTGCAGTCGGGGCGATGAGGGAAAGCGGGGAAGATGTGCTGAGAATGAAGGCTGCTTTTAGTGACAGACGGGATCTGATCTGCGGACTTTTGCGTAAAATGCCGCACATCTCGTTTCCGGAACCTGAAGGTGCCTTTTATGTTTTTGTAAATATTAAGAACTGTATCGGAATGTCCTTTGAAGGACAGAAGATCAAGGATGATATCGGATTCTGTAATAGGCTGCTTGATTCCGAACTGGTTGCCGTCGTACCCGGCAGTGCTTTCCTGGCGCCGGGGTATTTACGAATCTCCTATGCAAGTTCTTCGGAACAGATAACCGAAGGTATGAGAAGGCTGCATTGTTTTCTGGATAAGCTGAAATAATAGTGAGGTGTTTTCTTTTTTGGGTGTCTGTAGCCTCGCACAGATACTCCGTTCACACGTTTTCGCGGAGTAACAGTTCAGTGGACTGTTGCTGACAGGAATCCCAGCTTACTGCAAGCCGTCATTTCTTGCCACGGATGACACAATGTCGTCAACCTCAGCTTAGCTCAAAAACATGCTGATAACAGTCAAAAGCTATTATCAGCGTCATATCAGGTTTAGAGTGACTCTTGTCTAGGGGTTCACCTCAACATTTGACATAGAGCCACAAAAAGATACTGCCAATAGTATAAACTATCAGCAGTATCTTTTAGGTTTAGAGTTACGCTTTAAGCGCTTTATGCCTATTCGGCAGGCGGAATAGCCAGGAAGCTGGATGCGGCATTAATCTGAGCAAACTCTTTGAACATTTGTTCCTTAAGTCGCGGGAAAACCGCCTTAATCTCCTCGGACAGGTCCATGCCCCATTCAAGACTCTTCGGCTGAACACCGTAGATCAGGGTTTGGGGAGTATTACCCAGAATGTCTGCCAGTGCGAGAACTTCCAGAATGCCCACCTGATGAAACGATACTTGGTACTTCTCCGGGAAAACCCGGATATCTTCCGGACAGAACCGGAAGACACTGCCGGGCTCTGTCTGGGCATTGATCGCATCCACAATGATCAGGAAATCGGTTTCCTTGATCAGATGAACCAGTTCCAGACCGGCTGTCCCGCCTTCTAACAGCTCGACGTTGTCAGGCAGTTCCTCGGGCTTAAATTCATTCAGGAACTGAACGCCTAAGCCTTCGTCACTTAGTAAAACGTTGCCTACGCCCATCAGCATAATTTTTGGTGGAGTCATACGTGAAAGTCCTTTCCTATAAAGTTTCGTAAAATAAAGCTAGTGATAGAATGAAGATAGTACCTTATCAACCCTAATATAATAATCTGCTAACAGAATAGATAAGGTTTAGGGTTGACTTGGTACTAACTTTACTTTTAGTGGTAATAATGCTTAGTACAATTTTTAGCGTATTAGCTCTTCACAGCTGTCTGATCTGTCTTTCCAGCTTTTTGTTTTTCTCTCTTACCGGTCTTACCGAAAAACATCAAGCCAAGCTGATCCATAGCTTCGGTAAACACCAGATAAAGGTGGGCAACGATGAACAGGATTAAGACCCACATACAAACATAGTGAAGACCTCTGACAGCTGCCAGGCTTCCGAGGGCTTCGGCAGCTCCCGGGAACTTCATCGGCAGATACAGGATGATTCCGGTAATCGCCTGAAACGCGATAATAAACGGAATAGCAATATATGCTAATTTCTGCATCGGGTTGTACTTGCCGGTTTTTGGATGTTCCTTGCTGATAAACAGATAGTATTTGATCTGAGGGATAAAGGTCTTCAGATCGAGCTTGTTAAGGAAAAACTCCTTGTAATCTTTATGTTTGCCGAAAAAGGAGTAGTACAAACGTACAATCCCGTTAATCACCAAAATATACATAAAGATAAAGTGAAGATTCCTAACAACGTTCATATTGATTCCCTGAGCCGGTGAGTGGATGATAAAGCCGGTCGGGATCAAAATCGCAAAAGAAATTAAGTTGATCCAGTGGGTGATCCGTTGAAACAACGGATGATCAGACGCTTTGACCATTTTACGTTCCCTCTCTTTCCTTAGAAGCCAATATGGTATTTCTTGATTTCGTTGCTTTTCGGATCGATTAGGTGAATTGCACAAGCCAGACACGGGTCATAGGAACGGATTACACGGACTACATTAATCGGATTGTCCGGATCCGGTACCGGTACCCCGATCATGGATTTGTCAACCGGGCCTAAAACGCCGTTTCCATCTATCGGTGAAAAGTTCCAAGTCGAGGGGACGACCATTTGGTAATTTGATGTTTTATGGTCTTCAACTTTAATCCAGTGGCCAAGCGACCCGCGGGCAACCTCAATCAAGCCTGCGCCCTGACCGCTTTCGGGGATTTCCCAATGATCGGTATCATGGATCTTAAAGTTCGACTTGCCCATTTCGGCAATGAGGGAATCGACCCATTCGAGCATTTTCTTAGCCATAAGAATGGTTTCCACCGCCCGGGCGGCATGACGGGCAACAGCGCCGGGTTTGATGCTGTATTTCGTAATAACGTCCATAAGCACTTTCGGCTGCATGACGAGCATACGGGCGAGTGGTCCGACTTCCATCGGTTTGCCTTCATAGCGCGGTGCTTTGACATAGGTATAGGCGTCCTTCTTATCCAAGTCAATAACCGTGTCTTCCTCATAAGGAGTTCTGCCTTTGTCGCTCTTGTACCAGGCATGCGTGATATCTTCCGTGATTTTGTCGATGCTGAACGGATGAACGGTCGCCAGGTTATTGTCGAGAATGATACCCGGTGTAAATAACAAGTCTTTTCCTTCTGCATCTCCGGCAAAGCCGCCATAAGACATGTAATTGCCATGACTACCGCCAACGCCGGCCTGAGCCAAAGGCAGAAGCGGTCCGGTCCCGAAGGTGAGGACATCCTGGAGGTAGACATTTTCAACGAAGGCGATCTGCTCCATCAGCATGGAACGGTATTGGAAGACTTGCTCTAAAGTAGGCAGTATCGTGACGCCGCCGACTACGATCGAGGACTGGTGCGGTTGTTTGCCGGCGAATATCGCGGACATTTTCTTGGCTTTTGCCTGCATTTCCAAGGCTTTCAGGTAGTGCGCAACAGCCATCGTAACGAGTTCAGGATCGCTGACACAATATTGATCAGGATTGTAACGGGGTGTCAGAGGCGCTGTATCCTTAGCTGCAACGAGTTTCAAAATTTTGTCCTTAACGCCGTTTAAACCGGCGTCATTGCCTTTGTACTGGGCAATGGCCATGACATCCAGATAGTCCAAGGCAGACAGATGATAGAAATGGAGCGGATGATCATGCAAGAGCGTTGCGCCGTAAATCAGATTGCGAATAAGACGGCCGCCATAGGGGACTTCAGCCCCAAAAGCAGCGTCCAAAGCCAGCGCGGAGGCCAAGCCATGTACTGTTGAGCAGACGCCGCAGGCACGTTCTGTAACATAACTGGCATCTCTGGGATCCCGGCCGATAACCAAGTTTTCAAGGCCCCTGTACATGGTGCCTATGACACGGGAGTTAGAGACGACACCATTTTCGATCTCTACTTCTATTTTCAAGTGGCCTTCAATACGGGTAATTGGATCAATGACAATTTTTTGTGCAGACATTCCTTACTCCTCCTCATGTCCATGGTCTTTTTTGCCTAAACGGCCTGTTGCTGCCGTAGCTGCGAGATGAACAGCAACGCCTGCTACAGCAACGCCTCCGATAACCTTACCGGCTGTATCGACATTGATTGGCCCAGTGCCGGGAAGTTTAAAGATTTCCTGTTTGTCATAAAGAGGGCTGAAGACTTTAAAGAATCCTGCCTCTGAACAGCCGGAACACGGTGAACCGGCGTTGATGCAGAAGTTGGTATTGTCGTTGTACCAAACCTGTGCGCAGTCGGTATACGTCTTCGGGCCTTTGCAGCCTTTCAGGATTAGACAATAGTCTTTTTGGTCCGGATCGTTCCAGTCTTTTAGATAGTTTCCGGCTTCAAATTGTCCGCGGCGCGGGCAGTTGTCATGAAGCAGCTTGCCGTAGAAAACGACCGGCCGGGCCTGGTCATCAAGCGGCGGAACCGTACCATAGGTCAGGTAGTAAACAATCGTTCCGAGCATGGTGGCCGGTTTGACCGGACAGCATGGGAGATTGATGACAGGAGTTGAAATGTTGTTTTGTTTCAACAGTTCACGGACGCCGACAGCGTCAACCTCACAGGCACCGGGAATTCCGGCGCCATCGGTTGCGCAGCTACCGACAGCAATAATGGCTTTAGCTTTCTTGGAAGCTTCCAGGACGGTTTCCCGGAAAGGTTTGCCGCCCACCATGCAATACCTGTCTTCTTTTGAGGGAATAGCTCCTTCGACGACGAGCACAAAGTTTTCTTTCAGGGCCTCCAGATAAGCTTCCTCGGCCGTATAGCCGGAAGCTGCCATAATGGTCTCATGATAACGGATCGAAAGCATATCCAGGACCACTTCAGCCGCTGACGGATTCAGTGTTGCCAAAAGTGACTCGGAACAGCC
Source organism: Dehalobacter sp. TeCB1 (assembly GCF_001707455.1). Lineage (NCBI taxonomy): Bacteria > Bacillati > Bacillota > Clostridia > Eubacteriales > Desulfitobacteriaceae > Dehalobacter > Dehalobacter sp. TeCB1. Next base: position 88,141 of record NZ_MCHF01000012.1, read on the forward strand.
TGTGCATTCCATTCCATGAAGCCAGATTACCGGCGGTTTTTCCAAGGCAGTCTCAACAGCCTGAGTGACCTTGGGAGATACTGCAGCAGGGAGACCCAAAGCTGCCGTAGTCGCAGCCATCAATTTCAAAAAGCCGCGTCGGGATACTCCTCTTGCTGCCAGAGCATCAAATGTGTTCATTCTGCAATTCCTCCTCCACATGTCCAAAAAATAAAATTCTTACTTAATATAAAATAGGATAAAAATTATAAATATTTAGATAATACATTTTCGTAAAAATATATTATTGCAGTGAGCAATATACCGAAAAAAATCATCCAAATATATATATAAAGTTTATCTATTTTCCAAATTAATAAATGCAAGAAGCGTGCCAAAATATAAAACGGCTGAAAAGTTTGCAATAAGCCAACATGAAAAAGTCATAGTTAGATAAAAATTATTAAAATAGACAAAATGTTTATCTTTCTGATACGAATTGTATCATCTGGAGAGACATAAGAGCTTGCAAAAATACAACTTAAGGTCAATGCAATCAATAAAGATGTTCCTGCAATTTAAATTCCGGGTAATTCAACGTGCCGTTATTCATTCCATAAATACCATAAAACATGATGCAGATGACGATGATGATCCAAACAATCATTTTCATCATGGAGTTCTTGTTAATCAATAAACTGACACCGGCACCAATCAATAGCAGAGGCCAGAGCTTCCTGAGTGATAGGAAAAAAGTCCCGATGATCGAAAACGAAAAAACGTCAAGATTACTAAGGAGCCAGATTACACCGACCAGAATGATCACCGCACCCAGGGCAATGTTTTTTTTCATTGATGATCTCTCCTCGCAAACAATACGTAAACGCCAACGGCAATCAAACCTATGGGTAGCAGGATGTCAATGTCGAACCAGTCGAAGAGTCTGTCTGACAAAAATACAGCACCAACAATGATCAGCGCAATGCCAAATACTTTAAGGCTTTTGTCCTTATTGATGGCCTGATTATGATCATTATTTGGAATATCTGCCGAGTCGGCATAGTTCTGAGAACTGCCGAATGAGCCAAAAGGTTTTTGCGGAATCACTACCCAGCAGACGAGATAGGCAAGAATTCCAATACCAGCAAAAAATGCGAGCAGCCAGATAATCCGTACAATCGTAGGATCTATTTCAAAATATTCCGCAATTCCAGAGCAGATCCCTGCAATCACTTTGTTTTGAGACCGATAGATTTGTTTACCCATGACCCATCCCCCTTAATCCAATTCAAAAGGAACTTCCTTGATGATTTAGCTTCTTCACGGAATCGAAAAGTCATTTCTTCATAAATCTATGGATTCTCATCGTTTATATTCCAGCGGTTCTTATTTTGAGAGCTCCATCTGTTCTGGGTAATAATATTCCATTGTGATTTCATAAGACTATATTAACACGAAGGACAGAATGTGGGTAGAAAAATTTATATTATTTTTCTAATAACTTCAGACGGTAAGGTAGACAATGAATAATAACCCCCCTCAGATGGAAAAATAATTCTGCTGAATTTGTTTGAGGGGGAATGTAATCTGGATTCGCATCATCACAGAATCACTGACAAAGATAAGAATAACCTTCATGTTGGGATAGACATAGGTTCCACCACTGTTAAAATCGCTGTCTTAAATAAGGAAGGCGTTCTGTTGTTCAGCCGGTATACCCGGCATTATTCGGATATCTGGAGCACGTTGCAAAGGCTGGTGGATGAAGCCGGTCAGAAATATGCGGCATTTTCGCTGACGGTAGCAATTACAGGTTCAGGCGGACTGGCTGTGGCTGAACATCTGGACATTTCATTTATTCAGGAGGTCATTGCCGGAAGCAAAGCAGTGGATCGTTATCTGCCAGGAACGGATGTTGTCATTGAGCTTGGCGGAGAAGATGCCAAGATAACCTTTTTTGACAAGGGGTTTGATCAACGGATGAACGGGATCTGTGCGGGAGGAACCGGTGCTTTTATTGATCAAATGGCTGTCCTGTTAAAGACGGATGCGGCTGGGCTGGATGCGCTGGCTGCCCATAGCCGGGTCATCTATCCGATTGCCGCCCGATGCGGGGTTTTTGCCAAAACGGATATTCAACCTCTCTTAAATGAAGGAGTCCGCAAGGAGGACATTGCAGCTTCGATCTTTCAGGCGGTTGTAAATCAGACCATCGGAGGGCTTGCCTGCGGACATAAAATTAAAGGGAAAGTTGGCTTCCTCGGAGGACCACTTCACTTCCTGCCGCAGCTGCGAGTTCGGTTTCAGGAAACGTTGGGGCTGAAGGATGAAGATATGATTGTGCCGGGAAATTCCGAAGTTTATGTAGCTATCGGAGCGGCCCTCGCCTCTGCTCAGGATAAAGATATTACATTTGAACAGCTTGGTCAAAAATTGAAAACAGACAAAAAAAAGCTTCAGTATGAAACAGCCAGACTTGATCCACTTTTTGCAGATGAAGAGGAATACCGCGCGTTTGTAAGGCGGCATGCCCAAAATATTGTCAGCACAAATCAGCTGGAGATGTACCAGGGCCAATGTTTTTTAGGTCTGGATGTCGGATCTACCACGACAAAAGCTGTTTTGATAGATCCGCAAGGCGCCCTTCTTTATTCCGCCTATACTAATAATGAAGGCAACCCTTTGGCTTCAGCAGTCAATATTCTGAAAGAACTATACAACAGGCTCCTGGAAAACACAAAAATTGCTTATTCTGCCGTGACTGGCTACGGAGAAAAACTGACTCAGGCAGCTCTTTTTTTTGATATGGGGGAAGTCGAGACCATTGCTCATTACACAGCTGCCAATCATTTTCTGCCTGGAGTCAACCTGATTCTGGACATCGGCGGACAGGATATGAAATGTCTAAAAGTAAAAAACGGTGTGATTGAAAATATTATGCTAAATGAAGCCTGTTCATCCGGCTGCGGTTCTTTTATTGAAACATTTGCGAGGTCACTGGAAATGAATGTGGCGGATTTTGCCCGCAAAGGACTTTTGGCTCAAAATCCTGCCGATTTAGGATCGAGATGTACCGTTTTCATGAATTCCAAAGTAAAACAGGCCCAAAAAGAAGGCATGACGGTCGCGGATATTTCGGCAGGATTATCCTACTCCGTGATCAAAAATGCGCTCTATAAAGTAATTAAGTTAAAAAGCTCTGAGGAATTTGGTGAAAAGGTTATTGTCCAGGGAGGAACTTTCTTGAATGATGCTGTGGTTCGCAGCCTGGAACGGACCATTGGCCGAGAAGTCGTCCGTCCGGACATTGCCGGCCTCATGGGTGCCTTTGGTGCGGCCCTCTTGGCCAGGAACGCCTGGCGGGAGGGAGTGGTTACGTCGCTGCTTTCCCCAGATCAAATTAATAACTTTTCGGTGGAAGTCAGCGCAGCCCGCTGCGAAAACTGTCAGAACCACTGTTTACTTACGGTCAACTGTTTCGGTGACGGGCGCAGGCACATTACAGGAAACCGCTGTGAAAAAGGATCGGAACGCGATCAGACAGATGAAATTCCGGATCTCTATGCCTATAAACTGAACAAGGTCTTTCATTATACGCCGCTGGCCAAAGAAAAAGCAGTCAGAGGAACCATCGGGATCCCAAGGGTTTTAAATATGTTTGAGAATTATCCTTTTTGGTTTACCTTTTTCACTCGTCTTGGTTTCCGGGTCGAGCTGTCGCCGGTTTCCACCCGGAAGGTTTATGAGGCGGGCATGGAGACAATTTCTTCCGATACCGTTTGTTATCCTGCCAAACTTGTTCACGGTCATATCGTGTCATTGATTAAACAAGGCGTGAAACTCATATTTTATCCCTGCATACCGAAGGAGAGAAAAGAAATAGCCGGCGCGGACAACTGCTTTAATTGCCCGGTGATCAACGCTTATCCGGAAGTGATCAAAGCCAACATGGACGAGTTGAAGCAAAGCAGTGTCCAATTCTGGAATCCTTTTCTGCCGTATGAAGATAAAAAAAAGCTTAGTAAGAGATTGTATGAAGAACTGAAACATTCAGGCATTACCCTTGCAGAAATCATCCAGGCCGTCGACGCAGCCTGGAATGAAGATCTGAATTTCAAACGGGATATCCGCAAAAAAGGAGAAGAGGTCTTGCAATGGCTTGCAGAAACAGGAAATCGCGGGATTGTCCTTTCCGGCAGGCCTTACCATCTGGATCAGGAAGTTAACCACGGCATACCTAAAGTCATCACGGCCCTCGGAATGGCAGTGCTTACAGAGGATTCGGTAGCCCATCTCGGAAAAGTCACCAGGCCACTCCGGGTTCTGGATCAGTGGATGTATCATTCCCGACTTTACGAAGCAGCAGATTTTGTTGCCGGAAGACCGGAGTTAGAGCTTGTCCAGTTAAACTCATTCGGCTGCGGGCCGGATTCGATTGCTGCGGAACAAGCCCAGGAAATTTTACATAAAGCCGGTAAAATCTATACCATGATTAAAATAGATGAGGTCAGCAATCTGGGTGCAGTCAGAATAAGGCTCCGCTCGCTTAAAGCTGCGATGGATGCCAGAATAAAACATGATCATCCGATAGAGGGCCCGGCAAAGGGGCCAAATGCCGTTCAGAGACCAATCTTTACCAAGGAAATGCGTAAAACACATACCATTCTTGCTCCGCAGATGGCGCCGATCCATTTTGAATTTGCCCAGGAGGTCGCCCGTTCGGAGGGGTACCATTTTGAAGTACTGGCTATAGTTGAAAAAGAAGATATTGAAGAAGGCTTGAAATATGTTAACAATGATTCCTGTTACCCTTCGGTCATTATTATCGGGCAGCTGTTAAGGGCATTGAAATCCGGAAGATACGATCTGAACAACACCTCAGTCATTATAACCCAGACGGGGGGACCCTGCCGGGCCAGCAATTATTTGGGGCTATTAAAGAAAGCGCTTCAGGTCTCAGGACTGGAGCACATTCCGATACTTTCGCTCAATGTCGCAGGCTTGGAGAAAAACCCCGGATTTAAGTTGACGGTCTCCATGGCGGTCAAAGCAATCATGGCCATGATTTACGGAGACCTGCTGATGAAGGTTTTCTACCGGGTAAGGCCTTATGAAACAAGTGCGGGAACAGCGGATCAGCTTCTGAGAAAGTGGATAGATATCTGCAAGATTAATGTTACCAATGGAGACCGCAGCTTATTTCGTGAAAATCTGAAGGGAATTGTTCGGGATTTTGAAAATATTGAGATTGTTCAGCAGAGAAAACCCAGGGTTGGCTTGGTCGGGGAGATCCTCGTAAAATTTCACCCTGCGGCTAATAACAACATGGCCGAGTTTATTGAAAAAGAGGGCGCAGAAATGGTAGTTCCGGGACTGATGGAGTTTTTACTTTACTGCTGCTATGGGAAGGAATTCAACTATAGATATCTTGCTGGTAAGCGATCTTCCAGAGTCATCGGAAATCTGCTGGTCAAGTATATGGAAAGCTATCGTGAAGATTTAAGGGCTGCCTTAAAGAATAGTAAAAGATTCGATATCCCGCCAACGATTCAGGAGATGGCGGAAAGTGTCAAACCATTCCTTTCCCTGGGCAACCAAACCGGAGAGGGTTGGCTGCTGACTGCGGAAATGGTGGAGCTGATCAAAAGCGGCGCCAACAATATTATCTGCATGCAGCCGTTTGCCTGTCTGCCGAATCATATTACCGGCAAAGGAATGATCAAGACCCTGAAAGAGCAGTATCCCCAGACCAATATTGTTGCCGTGGATTATGATCCCGGAGCCAGTGAAGTGAACCAGATCAATCGGATTAAGCTGATGCTGGAGAGAGCTTTTGGCTGAATCTTTCGGTCTATTCTACCCATTGTTTTAAGTGCCTGTTTTTTATAAATTTAAGTATCTTATCCTTGGCTCTTGTGCTAAGATAATGTGGGAAGATTTGACCAGGTTATGATAAAGGAGGAAGTAAAGACTGTGTCAAAAAAAGAAAACGACTTTTTTGTACTTATGAAGGAAAACGCGCAGCTTATTTGCGAAAGCTCGCTGGTATTAAAAGAAGCAGTTAAGGATCCCACCACTTTCCCGGTTAAGATGAAGGAACTCATTGATTTGGAACACCGTGCCGACGACATTACCAACAAGATCATTGATAACCTGAATAAGACACTGGTGACGCCAATGGACAGGGAAGACCTCTACTCATTGGCGACAAACATGGATGATATCATTGATTTTATTCAAGGCGCCTTGGAACGGATGATCATGTATAAAGCGACGCCGCCCCACTCCGGGGTTGAAGAGCTGATTCGGGTTCTGGATGACTGTATTCATATTATTAAAATATCTGTGGACAACCTTCCCAGTATTCGCACCAAATTAAATCTTATTCTTGAAAACACAGAAAAAATTCATAAACTGGAAAGCGAGGGAGATCGTTTATACCGGAGTGAAGTAGGCAAGCTGTTTGAAAATGAAAGCAATCCGATTGAAATCATTAAATGGAAAGAAATACTGGAACATCTGGAAGACGCCACGGACCGTTGTGAAGATCTTGCGCTTGTAATAAAAGGGGTCGTATTAAAATATGTCTAGTCTGCATATTGCATTATTCGTTGTCGTACTATTTGCGTTGGCATTTGATTTTATCAACGGATTTCATGATACTGCCAATGCCATAGCCACTTCGGTTTCGACAAGAGCGCTTACGCCAAGAACCGCAATCATTATGGCCGCGGTACTCAATTTCATCGGCGCGATGTACAGCACGGGGGTTGCTAAGACCATTGCAAAGGACATTGTCGATGCGAACAGTGTTACTTCCGAAGTGATGATCGCCGCACTGATCGGAGCGATTTTTTGGAATCTTTTGACATGGTATTTTGGCATTCCGAGCAGTTCTTCCCACGCAATTATTGGGGGAATCCTCGGAGCCGGCATCGCTGCAGCGGGACTCGGTGTTGTCCAGGGGGCCGGCATCAAGAAAATTATCTTGGCGCTGCTGTGCTCGCCGCTCGTCGGCATGGGACTCGGTTATCTGATCATGACCATTCTATATTACTTATTCCGCAATAAAGCGCCGATGAAAACGAACAGTATCTTCCGGAGGCTGCAGATGGTTTCAGCCGCATTCCTTGCGTTTAACCATGGTTCCAATGACGCGCAGAAATCCATGGGTATTATCACGCTGGCGCTTGTCGCCGTGGGGGTACAGTCAACGATGGATGTTCCGCTCTGGGTAAAGCTCCTGTGCGGATTAGCCATTGCTTGTGGTACAGCAGTAGGCGGCTGGAGAATCATTCATACGCTTGGTGCTAAAATCTTTAAAATTGAGCCGATCAACGGCTTTGCTGCAGATTTGTCATCCTCGATCGTTATCTGGGTAGCGACGGCGTTTCCGGGTCTCCATCTGCCGGTCAGTACCACGCACGTGGTATCCGGTTCCATTATGGGGGTAGGCGCTGCCAAACGTATTTCGGCCGTGCGCTGGGGCGTTGCGCAGCAGATGCTGATGGCCTGGTGTCTGACGATTCCTTCCACGGCAATCGTCGCAGCTCTGTCTTATCATCTGATTACACTCGTGGAGAGAATTCTTTGATCTAATATTCTAACGTAAGATACTGGAATTCTGCATCTTATATCGGATAAATCCCAGCTGACGTTATAGATGTTTTAAACAATCAGGTAAACAGATCGTGGATTCAGGCTTCCTTTTTAATCCTCAGGAGGGTAAGGGTTACCCGTCTGGGGATAGCTTCTTTTTCATCAGGGCTATTGAATAATTATGCATGATGAAGTATAATAATACAGTATTGCGTATGATTGAGATGAAGGAGAATAATGATGGTTCAATTAAACAAAGACAAGTTTAAAGGCAGAGATTTTATTACACTGAATGCTTTCACAGCAGAAGAAATCTCATACATGGTTGACGTCGCCATGGAATTGAAGGCTGATAGAAATGCCGGAATTCCCCACCCTGTCCTGCAGGGAAAGGTTTTGGCAATGATCTTTACCAAATCTTCGACGAGAACCAGAGTGGCATTTGAGGCCGGTATTTATCAGCTCGGCGGCTCCGGAATGTTTCTGAGCGCCCGCGATATCCAACTGGGCCGCGGTGAACCGATCCAGGATACAGCAAGAGTCTTGTCCAGGATGGTTGACGGCATTATGATCAGAACGTTCAGTCATCAGGAGGTTCTTGATCTTGCCGAGCATTCCTCTGTGCCAGTCATTAATGGCTTGAGCGATTTTCTGCATCCGACACAGATTCTGGCTGACCTTTTAACTATTAAAGAAACAAAAGGCAAGATTCAGGGACTGAAATTAACCTATATCGGTGACAGCAATAATGTGGCAAATTCCCTGCTGCTTGGCGGCAGCAAGATGGGCATGAACATTGTGGTTGCTTCACCTCAGGGATACCAGCCAGTTCCGGAAATTATGGATCTGGCTTGGAAGAATGCATCTCTCAGCGGAAGTACGGTGCAGGTCGTCGAAGATCCTGTCGCGGCTGCCAGGGGAGCGGATATTCTCTATACCGATGTCTGGGCCAGTATGGGACAAGAAGAAGAAAGCGAAATCAGGAAGAAAATTTTTGCGCCGTACCAGATCAATGACGAGGTGCTTGGGGCAGCTCATCCTGAAGCGATCGTCATGCACTGTCTGCCTGCCCACCGCGGAGAAGAGATCACCGACAAAGTGATCGAAGGTCCTCAATCCGTGGTATTCCAGGAGGCTGAAAACCGGCTGCATGCCCATAAAGCGATTATGGCACTGGTCATGTAGTCCATATAATTACTGAGAAACTAACTGAAATAATACAGAAATCTGCAGAAGAAACTGATTAAAGAATAAAGGAGACAGCGTATGGCTAAAGTAATACTTGCCTATTCAGGCGGACTGGATACGTCCATAATTATTCCATGGCTGAAAGAAAACTATGGCTATGAGGTTGTCGCGATGGCGGCAGATTTGGGACAGGGAGAGGAACTGGAACCTCTTCATGAGAAGGCTGCTAAAACCGGAGCCACCAAATTGTATATTGAAGATTTGAGAGAAGAATTCATTACGGATTTCATTTATCCGACACTTCAGGCTGGAGCCGTGTATGAAGGCAAATATCTTCTGGGAACATCCTTTGCGCGTCCGCTTATTGCTAGACGGCTTGTGGAGATTGCCGAAAAAGAAGGCGCAGTTGCTGTTGCGCATGGTGCGACAGGGAAAGGCAACGATCAGGTCCGCTTTGAACTGGCTGTCAAAGCGCTGAATCCTGATCTGAAAATTATTGCTCCGTGGAGAGAGTGGGACATCAAATCGCGGGATGATGCGATTGATTATGCCAAAGAACGCGGAATCCCTGTCCCGGTTACCAAGGATAGACCGTACAGCATGGACCGTAACCTGTGGCATTTAAGCCATGAAGGCGGTGACCTCGAAGATCCCTGGAATGAACCGAAGGATGATCTTTATCTACTTGGGGTTTCCCCGATGCAGGCACCGGACCAGGCCGCGTATGTGCTGATCGATTTTGAGAAGGGCATACCGGTAGCTGTCGATGGGGAGAAACTTGCACCGATTCAGCTGATCGAGAAATTGAATGCCCTGGGCGGCAAGAATGGAATCGGGATTGTCGACATGGTCGAAAACAGGCTTGTCGGGATGAAGTCGCGCGGGGTATATGAGACTCCCGGCGGAACAATTCTCTATGCCGCGCATCAGGCGCTGGAACTGTTGACCCTTGACCGTCAGACCCTGCATTATAAGGAACAAATTGCGCTGAAATATGCTGAGATGGTCTACGATGGTGTCTGGTATTCACCGCTGAGAGAAGCACTCGATGCGTTTGTAAAAGTTACACAGAAAAATGTTACCGGAACCGTCAGGATGAGACTATATAAAGGAAACTGTACACCGGTAGGGATAAAATCCCCTTATTCGCTGTATAATGAAGAATTTGCAACGTTTGGCGAAGATGCTGTCTACAACCAGAAAGACGCAGAAGGTTTTATTAATCTGTTTGGACTGCCTCTTAAAGTCCGCGCTTTAATGGAGAGAAAATCAGGCTTACGTTAATCATGATGCGCAACGGTGCGCGAGCATGGATTTGCGGGCATGAACACAAGGATGTCAATTGTCTAAGCACATTGCGCATTCTTGTGTTCTGTCATATTGTTGCGTTATACTATACTTAATTTTGATTCGGAAGGAGTTAAACCAATGAAACTTTGGGGAGGACGTTTTGAGAAAGACACCGATTCCCTGGTCGAAGATTTCCACTCATCGATCTCATTCGACCGGCGCCTTTATAAATTTGATATTATGGGAAGCATTGCTCATGCCGGAATGCTCGGCAGGATAGGTATCCTGTCAGCCGAAGAAACGGAGAAAATAATAGGGGGACTGGAATGCATTCTGGCGGATATTCAGGCGGGAAGGGTTGAATTTGAAGTCGGAGCCGAAGACATCCATATGAACGTTGAGAAACTACTTACGGAAAGAATCGGTGATGCCGGTAAAAAGCTCCATACCGGACGCAGCCGGAATGATCAGGTTGCGCTGGATTTTCGGCTATTCTTAAGAGAAGAAATCGACAACACCAAAGATCTCCTCACTGCGCTGCTGGAAACCCTGCTTGACTTGAGTTCCGAACATCTTAAGACTTGGATGCCCGGATATACCCATCTGCAAAAGGCCCAGCCGATAACCCTGAGCCATCATCTTATGGCCTATGTCCAAATGTTTTTGCGCGATCTGGGACGACTCGGAGATACTCGCAAGAGACTGAACCTCTCCCCGCTCGGATCGGGCGCGCTGGCGGGTACGACCTTTGCTTTGCGTCGGGAAGAAGTAGCTGCTGAACTGAATTTTGACGGCGTCACGCTTAACAGTTTAGACGGCGTTAGCGACAGAGATTTTGCTTTGGAATTTCTGGCAGCTGCATCTATCATGATGATGCATCTGAGCAGGCTGTGTGAAGAACTGATTATCTGGTCGAGCGGTGAATTTTCTTTCGTTTCGATTGATGATGCCTATGCCACCGGATCGAGTATTATGCCGCAGAAGAAAAATCCTGATGTCGCAGAACTCGTCAGAGGGAAAACTGGCAGGGTGTATGGGGATCTCATAACACTGCTCACCGTTATGAAAGGACTTCCCCTGGCTTATAACAAAGACATGCAGGAAGACAAGGAATGTGTGTTTGATGCTGTGGACACCATCCAAAAATCGTTGCTGGTCATCCGGCCGATGCTGGCTACAATGAAAGTGAATGCCGATATTATGGCAAGGGAAGCTAAGAAGGGCTTTACCAATGCCACAGATTTGGCTGATTATCTGGCCAAAAAGAATGTTCCTTTCCGCGAAGCCCATGCAATTGTGGGCAGGCTGGTACTGGAATGTTCCCGCAGGGGCTGTTCGTTGGAGGATCTGACGCTGGAAGAACTGAAAACAGTATCCGAATTCTTCGAGGAAGATCTTTATGAGGCTATTTCTCTTCAAACCTGCGTTCAGAAGAGGAGCGTTACCGGGGGTCCTGCACCGGAGACCGTTCAGACAGCGATACAGTTTAGTAAAGAAACTCTGGATCAACTTAGGTGGTAAAAAACAATTAAGAAAACAATCAAGTGTAAATTTAGCACGAATAATGGTACATTTTACTGCCTTCAGAGTATTAATCAAGAAATTTTAAGAATATGTTAAGAATATGTAATTAGAATGTAAAAAATGTGAAAATAACAAATAGCCGGCGATGCTGAAATGACGGTACATAGCAAAGAATGCTGACAGAATCCAACGGTCATCTTAAAATTTTGTGGATAAAAATGTGGATATTGTGGATTAAGTTAAAAGAATGGATTCTAAAAAAATATAAAATTTAAATTTTATGTCTAAACTTTTGATAAATATTTGAATGATCATAAAACTATTGTGAAATAAAAAAGGAGGCCGTACCGGTGTGGAGTACTGAAGAAATACTGGAACGCCAAAAGCAGGTTGTGGAATGGCTGCGGGGAAAAAACACTGAGGCAAAGACCAAAGGTTTGGTCTGCGGAATTTCCGGCGGTGTAGATTCTGCGGTGGTGGCAGCTTTATGCAAAAAAGCATTTCCTGATTACTGCCTTGGTGTGATCATGCCATGCCAATCAAATCCTGCGGATCGCGAGGATGCCTATTTGATTGCAGAGACCCTTGGGATGGAAGTGATCGAGATTGATCTCGGGGAAGCACATGCAGCCATTTATGACCAGATGAAGACCGCTTTAAAAGCTAATCAGACGCCTCTGAATATTCAGCAAGCAGGACAAGGGAACCTTAAAGCACGGCTCCGTATGTCTACGCTGTATACGGTAGCCAATATTAGGGAGTATCTGGTTGTCGGGACAGACAATGCCCCTGAGAGCTATACAGGATATTTTACGAAATATGGGGATGGCGGCGTGGACCTTCTGCCGATCAGCTCACTTACCAAGACGGAAGTAAGAGCCTGGGCAAGGGCACTGGGCCTGCCGGAAAAAATAGCTTCCAGAACACCGACTGCTGGTCTTTGGCAGGGACAGACCGATGAGGGAGAGATGGGTTTTTCCTATGATCTTATCGATAAATATCTTTTGGGAGAAAAGATTCCTGACGATGTTGTCGCCAAAATCGAAAGACTGCATAAAATGAGTGAGCATAAACGGCAATTGCCCCCAACCATCGAATTAGAAAAACCGGAGAGGCTGGATTAGATGAAACTACGGATCGGATTAGATATAGACGGCGTCGTCGCGGACAGTTTTCCTGTGTTCACAGAAGAACTCAACAGGCAATACGGCAAAAATATTATGGAAATTGACAATTACGATATGTCGAAAATCTACGACGTCGACTGGAATGAACTAGACACCTTTTTTGACAAAAATATGGAAGTTCTCTTCTCAACACCGGAGCCGGTCAAAGGGTCGGTTGAGAGCATTGTTTCCTTAACAGAAGCAGGGCATGAAATCATTTATGTGACAGCCAGAAAGCCGGGAGCTGAGGAACTAATCACAAAAAAATGGCTTGAAGAAAAACAAATCCCCCCGGGTGAAAAGATATTCACAGGGGGGCTCAGCAAGACCATTGCGGTCAAGGAACACGGTATTGATGTGTTCGTCGATGACTTTATTTCCAATTCAGTGGAGATCGTTTCCATGGGCATTCCGGTGCTACTGATGGATGCGCCTTATAACCGCGGAAATCTTCCGGAAGGTGTCATCCGCTGTTATGACTGGAATGACGTTGTATGTCATATTGAGCAATTCAGCAGGAACGGTATTAACCGGTAGAAGAATATTTTTTTACTTAACGCGCGTGCTATATCTATACAAGTTTACGAATAATAAGATCAAATCTTGAAGAACAGGTATTCCTCGTAAGTGAGATGCTGTTCATAGAGTTTCGTGGCCAGGTCTTGTCCGATATAGCGCAGATGCCAAGGTTCGTAGGTATATTCCGTCAGGTATTCTTTGCCCTTCGGGTAGCGGATGATAAAGCCGAAACGATGAGCATTATCTTTCAGCCAGACATATTCGTCCGTATCTCCAAATGTCTCTTCCAGACCGAAGTTAACGCTCTGGCAGGATACATCCATTGCCAGACCGGTTTGGTGTTCACTTTCACCGGGTCTCGCACTGATTTGGTTGGCTTTTTCCTCGGTTCCGTACCGCCGGGTAAAACTCGCAAATAAATCCTGCTGCGTTTGATAGGAGCGGTAGCCTGATACACCATAAAAAATTACACCATTTTCTTTTGCAGCAGAAAATAATTCCTCGAGCTTCGCGGCAGCTTCCTGACGCAGCATTCTTTTCTCAGCTTTTTCCTTAAAAGTAAAAGGAATGTTGACTTCAACCAGATCCGGTGGAACATAATCGGAGGGAAGCTGATTTTGTTTATTCACTAAAACAGCGATGCTGACAACATCGTGATAATTTATCGCTTCCTTACTCGCAGCGCCGATTCTTAGCATAAAGGTATCAACCAGAACGTTTTCTGCAGATGTTTGCGAACCCTGAGAATCAGGGGAAGCATCAGGAATGCTCATTTGAATACAACCGCTTATGAAAAAAATCCCAAATAGAATGACAAGTAAAGAAAAAATCAACTTATTTTTCATCGTTTCTCCTGTATGAATCGTCGAAGTTACTCAGCGGTCAGGAAACAGCGCTCAAGAGACCAAGTTTTGCCCTACTTTGTAAATATCGCCCGCTCCGAGCGTAATAACGAGGTCGCCTTCTTCAAGGGTTTGGTCAAGATAAGAACTGATTTCGTCAAGCGTTGGAAAATAACGGGTGGTAATTCCTTTTTCTTTCATCAAGTCGGCAAGTTTTGCTGAAGAGATCGGGTTGACCCCGGCTTTTTTTTCGCGCGCCGAGGAAAAAATTTCTGCCAGCAAAACCTCATCGGCATCCTGAAAGGCCTGAGAAAACTCATAAAAAAGTTTTTCAGTCCGGCTGAAGGTATGAGGCTGAAATACTGCCCGGATTCTTCTGTCGGGGTAGGAAAGCCTTGCTCCATCCAGGGTCGTTTGGATTTCTGTCGGGTGATGGGCATAATCGTCAACAATAACTGCCCCGTGTTTTGTGCCAAGACGTTCGAATCTTCTTTTGGTACCATTAAAGCCGCTCAGCGCCTGAAGCACGGTATCCATCGATATTCCGAGCCTGGAAGTCAGGGCTATGGCAGCTAGGGCATCCAGAATGTTATGTTTTCCTGAAACAGTCAAATGCAGCTTACCTATATTTTTTTTATTCATCATTACATCAAAACAGCTTCCGTCATTATCGAAAACAACGTTTGCAGCGCTGACATCAGCATCGGCCGAGAAACCAAAAGTTGTAACCGTTGCTTTGGTCTTAATCCTATCTATATTCGGATCGTCATGCCAGATAATCAGATTGCCCTCAGCAGGCAGCTTGCAGGCGAGTTCGGAAAAAGCGCAGACCACATCATCCAAATCCTTAAAATAATCGGGATGATCCAGTTCCATGTTGGTAATAATCAGGTGCTCGGGAGAGTAATTTAAGAAGTGCCTCCGGTATTCGCAGGATTCGGCTAAAAAGAGTTCTCCCTGGCCGGCATGGGCGTTGCCGCCAATACAGGGCACGTCGCTGCCTACGACAATCGTAGGGTCCAAACCTGCATCAAGCAGGATTTTTCCAGCCATGGCAGTTGTCGTAGTCTTGCCGTGAGTCCCGGTTACACAGACTCCTTTTTTCTTGGACATCAGTTTGCTCAGAAATTGAGGGTAAGTCAGTACCGGTATGTTAAGCTCTTTGGCCCGGCTAATCTCCGGGTGACTGTCGCAGTAAGCGGCAGAGGTGACAACCAAATCAGCGCCGACAACATTCTCTGGGTCAAAGTTCAGGACCTCAATGCCTGCCTTCTCTAATACAACGTCTGTAAAAAATCTTTGCGGTACATCGGATCCGGTAATCACGGCATCTTCTATCAACGGTGTAATCTGGGCAAGGGCACTCATCCCGGTTCCTTTTATGCCAACAAAATGAATATGTAATTGCAATGTGCATCTTTCCTTCCGGTATTCTATTCCTATTACATTATACCCAAATATCTTGAAAAAGGTATCTGTCAATACGTAAATCAAAGATATTCTTCCCGAAAACAGTTAACATGAGAATTAGAGCTGTTCAGCCTTCCAACAATGCCATTAACCTCAAATCGGTAGGGAAAAGCCGCATTTAATATTATAATACAAATACGACTAAAATATAAGATTTATACGCATTTTACAGCTTAGTTTATAACTGCAATGTTCTGTCACAAGAAGGGAGGAAAAACGCAATGTCCGGATATGCAGCACTACCTGATTTTGAAATCTTAAATGGCCGGGAGCTTGACGGTCTTATCGTTAATGATAAATTTGTAAGTTATTACCAAGTAGAGTCTGCTCTTTATAATTATCCCAAAGTGTTCGAAGCAGGTGTCATCGTTAACAGCCAGAATGGTGAAAGCGTGATCCTCAAAGTATATCTTGCGCTCGAAGATTCTTTTTCGGCGAAGGAAGAAAGAGAACAGTACTGCTTGAAGGTAGAACAGTATATTAGAAACAGTTTTTCATTTAAAATGCCCATCCGGGTATTGATTCGAGAAAAACTGCCGATGACCAGATCTGGAAAAATCCTGCGCTCTGTTCTTCGTGATTATTAAGATAAAATGTTTATAATTGAATCAAATTTAAACTAAAAAAGGACCTTCTTGTATTGAAGGTCAAAAAATGAAAATCAAGAGTAGAATTAATGAGACTAAATGAGTAAAACGAAGACAATATAATAATAATCATAAAATACACAAAAATCAATAAAAAATATAACCATATTATCCATCTTAAACCATAATTCCCACGGAATTATGGTTTAATTTATAACTGGGTAAAATTAATATTTCAACTTTAAATAAAACAATCGAGAATCAACAAATCAAAATCAACCTGCGAATATTATTGCCTGAAGCTGCAAAAGATAGTACTGGAAAAAGGGAAATACCGTAAGGTAAATAACCTTTTTCGAAGGCTATCCGCCCTGTAGCGGAAACAGATACCCGGTCAGTTAAGCTACCGGGTATCTTCATGATCGCCATGTACGGCCTAATGCCGCAGTGTCATGGATAACAAGGAGCAGCAATCTTATGCCTGATTATTATTGACGTGGATTTTGCCGCGGGAGAAAGAGAAGAAAATACCAACAGCACAAAGGCAGGCTGAGATCAGAAAAGCAAGGTGAATACTCTGTGTAAACTGCGGATAGTATTCAGGCGTAATCTGGTTTTTGCCGACAAATATGGAAATCAGCAGCGTAGCTGTAGCCATACTCAGCATCTGGCCCAGAATCCTCATCACAGATACTGAGGCGGAGGCAACCCCGTAATAATGATTATCTACGGAACTCATGACTGCATTGGTATTCGGAGAAGAGAATAAGGCAAATCCAAGACCCAGCACCATCAAAGCAGCTATGATCAGGAACAGAGAAGTATGCGGGCCGATAAAGGAAAGCAAAAACAAGCCTGCGGCGGTTCCGGCCATGCCCCAAGAAGCAATTCTGGCGGGTTCTTTTTCATCGGATAGGCGTCCGGCCATAGGGGAAATTAAGGACTGGATAATAGGCTGGATAATCAGGATGATTCCGGCATGCTCTGAAGACATGCCCTGGACGTACTGCAGATATAGACTCAGAAGAAAAGTTACGGAGTAGGAACCAGCATAATTGATTAATGCTGCTACGTTGGAAAAGGCAAAAACCCGGTTATTCTGAAAAAGCCTGATTTCTAACACAGGATTTGGGATCTTGAGCTGGCGTTTCACAAAGAAAACAAAACAAACAATGCTGAAGAGGATCAGGATAATCCCGAGAATATCCGGTAAAATGCTCGAACCATAGATAAGCGCAATCAGGGTAACGGCGAAAATCAGACTGCCTGGAATATCCAGTTTATCATTTTTGGCATCGGCCCAATCGCTCTTGACATATGTAATCGTTAAGACCGTGATCAGGACCCCCAAAGGAACCAATACCAAAAAAATGCTTCTCCAACCCCAATGCTCGGTTAAGAATCCGCCTAGAAAAGGTCCGACAGCAAGTCCTACATATATGGCTGAAACATTAAAGCCTAGGGCTTTGCCGCGTTCTTGCGGGGGAAAGGCCGAGGTGATCAGCGCCATTCCCGCAGTTGCGATCATCGATGCACTAATTCCCTGCAGGACTCTCATCACGATTAATAATTCAATATTTGGGACAAAACCTGAGATTAACGTAAATGCAGTAAATGAAATTATCCCCCATTTATAAAGCCTGGTCCGGCCAAGGATGTCGGCGAGTTTGCCGATAGGAAGAAGAAACACAGCCGAAGACAACAAGAAAGATGTCGCAATCCAGCTTAAAACGACAGCATCTGCTGCAAATTCCTTTTGAATTGCAGGCAGCGCGATGTTGATAGATGAAATCATAAACGGAGTCAGAAAAGAACCTGCGGTTGCTATAAACAAAAGGGTGCGCTTAACCATTTTGCTGTCATCTCGGGCGTGGTCATGATGGACGTTCATAAATACTCCTTTTTAGTTGGTTTTTGATCCCTTATTCTTTTTATTAAAACAAAAACATACCCTAAAAGAACAAGTCATAGGTTATTATAAATGATTGTTTATGAGTCGTAAATTAACGTTTTGATGTATAAATTTTACATTTTATTGACATCCTATTAATGATTAACTTTTAAGGAGGTTGCCCATGAATATTTGGCAGAAGATTGCCCTTGCAATTATTATCATCGGGGCCATAAACTGGGGAACGATTGGTTTTTTTCAATTTGATCTTGTCAATGCCCTCCTCGGAGGGATCAGTCCGCTCCCTCCAAGAATCGTCTATGCACTGGTCGGACTCAGCGGCCTGTACTGCATCACGCTCTTATTCGTACCGAATCGCGAATATGAGAGAGAAGGACGGATCCAGCATAATCCTTAACGAGTCGGCAAAATTACTCAATAAGTCCAACAAGAAAAAGGAACCGAGTATATCTCGGTTCCTTTTTCTTGTAGAGCTTTAGCCTGCGTTTACAATGGCGACAGGACATAGGTGTACAGTCTTTTATTCAGCAGGTTGCCGGGCGGGGATTTTTTGGTATTTTTCCCTTGATTCTTTGTAATACCTGTTAAGTTTCCTAAGATTAACCGTCCACAGGTAAATGATATACGGTAAAAACAGCGTAAGCAGAATTGGAATTTCCGACATCAGAATAAAGTCAAAAAAACCGTGAAGCAGGATAGGAACATATAAGGATTTTCTGAGGTAAGCTCTTTCAAGATGAGGATGATTGGAGAACTTTGCCAGGGAAAGGTAGTATCCCATCGTCACACCAAGTAGCACGTGGGTCGGCACTGAGAATATTCCTCTGGAAAGGCCTACATACGGGTTGGCTGAAAAGTTTACAAGGACATACATGATGTTCTCGACTGTTGCGAAACCCAACGCGGCAAATACGGCATAGACAATCCCGTCCAGCTTTTCATTAAATGCCGGATTCCGATAGACTGTCCGCAGGACAACTGCCCTTTTGAAAAATTCTTCGGTCAGTCCGGCAACGACGAAGGCATTGAAAAAAGCTGCCGCTACCCCGGCAAAGATGTTCAGGGACGTCAGGAATTTTTCAAACAGCACGATCGGGATGACTGCCAGCGCACCCAGGATAAACACTTTTATAAGAAGATGCAAAGGCTCTTTATCGAAACGGTCGGTATAATAGACTGCCAGGCCCAGGGCAATTACAGGAGTAAGTGCAATTACCAATATTCGCAGATCGAATAGCAAAAGATCACATCCTTTTCTGTAAGTTTATCTCCTGTGAAGTACATCTTCAACAGCAAGCAGCTTGAATTATGTTAAGCTTTATTATTTGCAGCCGGAGCATCAAACATTCCTTATAAATTGTAGCTTCGCAAAAATTTTT
Organism: Dehalobacter sp. TeCB1; assembly: GCF_001707455.1. Lineage (NCBI taxonomy): Bacteria > Bacillati > Bacillota > Clostridia > Eubacteriales > Desulfitobacteriaceae > Dehalobacter > Dehalobacter sp. TeCB1. Next base: position 107,596 of record NZ_MCHF01000012.1, read on the forward strand.
GCAAAAATTCCTAACTTTTTTTGCAAAAGTAGTTTATTCAATAAGTTAATTTCTTCGAGGTTTTTATATGTAGAGCCCAAGGGTACCGATCTGTCCTTGGGTACTTTTATGCTCTTATATGTATTAAATATCTAAAAGTACCTATTTTTAAAGGTACTCTAATTTTCATTTTTCTTATCTGGATTATTACCTATTTTAGGAACTTTATTAGGAATATATTCGATCAAATCAACTAAAGAACAATTTAATGCTTCACAAATTAAATCCATATGTTCAAGGTTAACTCGTTCTACCACTTCATGGTAAATCTCATTTATAGTCGAAGGTCTTATTCCTGTTTTCCGAGCTAGATCAGCTTGGGTAAGCCTTCTTTCTCCAAGAAGCTTTGATAAATGTATTTTTATCATGGTTCGATACCCCTTTTTTAGGGATATCCTAACACCATTATCAATAATATTGTTTATATTGTTAGATTATAACCTATTACGTTATTTATTGCTCAAAAAAAATATTCTAGTAATTCATTATCAAGAGTTCTCTATATTTTTTATTTACATTATGGTACTTATTTACGAGGTTGTTTTGGCGATCTATTTCTTCAATTTTAAAATCTTTATATAATTGTCTAATATATTCATGATCATTGTAAGAAATAATACAGCGCCCGTTAATATTACTTAAACAATCTCTTAATCGTTCATGATCAATATCTGTAAAAGTCTCTTTATAATACTTTTCTGATCCATAATAAGGTGGGTCAGCATAAAACAATGCTTCAGGCCGGTCATAAACATTGATAAGATTTTCAAAGTCTTTATGTTCTATCACTACTTTATCTAGACGTTCTTTGATTTGAGTTAAATAATTCATTGTAGAAGCTATATTTCTTTTTGCACAACCAAAAGTCCGGCCATCAGCTCCATATGATGTCTTAATTAACAAAAAATATCGCGCAGCTCTTTGAATGTCCGTAAGACCTCTAATTTCTTTTTGACTAACAAAATCCTCGAAAAGTTCTCTTGAATTCAAGCAATAAGAAAGTTCCTTTAGAAATTCATCACAATGATATTTGACACATCTAAATAGATTAACAAGATCTCCATCAGCATCATTATAAACCTCTAAATCAGCGTGTTTTTCCTTGTAAAAAAGAACCCAACCCGCGCCGCCGAAAACCTCAATATACCTTTCAAAATCTTCAGGAAATCTGGCAACAATAGCTTTTCTTAATAATCTCTTACCACCAATTCTTGCTATGAAGCTATTCATCTTTTTCATCCTTTCTGTAAATTACATAATTATAACTATGGAGCTGCTTTTTAGGAGCAGCTCCATAATGTTTACTCTTTGAAATCAAATATTTCATTCTATTCTAACTTACTATCCTCCAATCTTCAGCCAACATATCTGCTTGTGAAGCTAACCACCCTGGCTGCCATTTCCCTTGTGCCGTCCACATTGCAAAGTAAGGTTGGCTTTCCAATGGAGTATCTTCCCCGATATATTTTGCCGTTCGATCATTTACCTTTGCACCAGGTTCCTGGCTTGAATGTGCCGGCAGTTTTAAAGCATCCATTAAAACTACAAACATTCCCTTGCCATTCCATCCCGCGCGAGCAATCTTAAATCCTTGTTTTGCCGCCTCAATTGCGAAGCCAAAGGTCATTCCATCAGTCTCTCTGTAAGCTTCTTTAAATTGTTCTTTTGGAGACCAACTCATATAACCATCTTGGTAAACTACTAGATAACCTGGTTCATTACCAGGTTTGATTTTCTTCTGTAGCTTTTCTTCGGCATCAATCAAATTCATAGGTTCAGCTTTTATTAACTTTACACCAATATATTCCTTCATTGTTTATTAACCTCCATTCTGAGATGTCTTATCACACAAAATGAGTCTATTGAACAGCAATCAAAGCCGTTAACTCATTATACTGTTCTTGATTTATCCGATTATTAAGCAGAAATACATCAAGTTTCATTTGCATATCTTCTTTAGTTCCATAACTCCTGTTTTCAATTACTTTCTTACAATAAGTATATGTCATTACGTATTCCCCCTATATTCCTAATTCAATTTTTGATAAACGGTAGTCTAAATCTAGTAGGTAATCTGTTTCTGTAGGCTTTGCTGGTAAAGGAGTAGGGTCATGAACTGATACAATAGCGTTTACAGCATCCACTTGAGATTCTTCGACCGTTACCCAAGTCTTTTCGTCTTTACTTTCAACTAATTGCGGTATAACCCCACCTGCAATTAGTTCATCATGCAGTTTATTGGTATTTACACCTGTAAATTCGAGTTTCATATTATCCCACCCTTATCATGGAAAACATAGTATAGTCTGCATTTGCATTTTGTGCGCTTCCTGTACCCTGAGATACACTCATTTCTAAATAGTCGTTTGCATTTAAAGATAAAAGAGCGACTAAATTATGTGCCAAACCATTGCCAGTAGTTTCATAGCTTCGAATTTGGGTCGTATATTTAGTATAGGCTCCGTTCTTAAATAGTGTAATATTTGAATATTTATCTGTCCCAAATATTACCCAATATAGTTGACAAATAACTAAATATTTTCCAGTTACTGGGGCAACTAACCTACTATTATTTGTTGAATTATCGTGCATATTGCTTGTGTCAAAAAGTTCTGTATCAAAAGTTAATATCGCCTGCGTAAGACTCGGAATTGACTGGGAAGTGCTTTTTGTTACACTTACAGCCTCACCGCCAGCATTGCCCCACTCAGGAACAGTTCCACTAGCATTCATTTTCAGAATTTGATTAGCCGATCCTTTTGCTAACCTCGTCCATGTGCTTACCCCCGAAGCGTATGGGATATCCCCTTGAGTAGTTAGTAGGGCTGGATCAACGGCATTCATCGGTATTAACTGATAATACGTTCCATCGTACATCACTGTAACGATTTGATTCAGCTTGATATCGCCAGCCACTAAGTCAGAGGTAACATTCTTCTTGATTGTTTTAACTCCTAATGCGCTGTCATTAAGAGTTGATGCCCCAGTGTTCGCGTGTGTAGCAATAAACTGAAGCATTTGCCCTGCTACAAGTGCAGCGGGGACAGGATTTCGGGTTACAACATAAGCATTTGTCACGCCTATGTCTACAGCGAATTGATGTGCATAATCCGCCATATGCAACGCGAGAGCATCACCAACAACATCAGCTGCGGCTTCGGCTTTAGTTTGGGCACCAGCGGGTGTTTCCGCATTATCATCCACAGCCTGAAACATCGTCCGGATTGCTTGCCTTGATACAGTTTCATTCCCCAGCGGCAGGGGAATATTTAATCTAGCACTATTTTCCGGCATTATTGCATCACCTCCAATTCATCCCATGTAAGATTCTGAGCATCAAGATTATCCCATGTCCAAGCTTTGGCATCCAGCTCATTCCAGACAAGATAAGAAAACGAATAGATCACAGCTAAATGCGCCGGTTTGATCTGCTCAATGGCTTCTTTAAGATCATCCAAATTAGGAGGAATCCCCCTGGTGTCAACAAAGGTAACCGTAAACTGATAAAGTTCAGGCTGCTCCGTAACTGCTACATCTCCACCATCATAGCTTTCAGCTACATTCTCAATAAGTGAAACTGTGACCGTTCCAGATCCGCGCATCTTGGATTTTATAACAGCCCTCCGTTCGGCTAAAGGCTTAGAAGGATTCGTCCTGATCCCGAATTCCTTTTCCCAGCGATCCAGCGTGTATTCCGCAGTGTTGACAAAAAACTGATCCAACGTCGTTTGAATCTCCTGGTCAAACCTCGCCAATTCGTTATCTTCAGCGTCGGTTAAGTTAGTCATTACCACCGAACTAGCATAATAACTGGGCATATTATCGATTACTTTTCCCATATACTCACCCTACCTATAGTGTAGCTGTTACAGTGCCCAGAACCGGAATATTTTCATCTCCAAGGATAATACTCAGTGTCCCGCCATTAACCAGCAAATTTGAATAATCTTCTATCCCGTTAGTCTCGAGGATCTTACTCCCGATAATCGCGTAACTGACTGTAGTTCCAACAAAAGCGACACTTTGAAGGTATTCTTCAATCATTATCTCCAGCGCCGATGTCACCAGTTCTAAGGTAAAACCCTCGGCTAAAACCAATGTGACGGATATATTAATCGCCACTTCTGTAGCACTGGCGACAGTGACCATGGCTCCGATCGGCCTCACCGATTCTATATATCCAGCCGTGCTGGTTATTAGAGCAGGGGGGGCAGCCTTTTTATTAGCGTCCATTATTACAACCTTTACTGTCCCAGGCCCGGCATGCAAAGGAAATACCTTAGCTCCACCAACTCCGGAAACTTCTTCCGCCCATTGCTCATACTGATAAACATTCCCTGATGTCGCGGGCTTTTGGACTTTTGTAAAATATCTTTTCCGAAGAGCTTCGTCCGTTTCATTATCATAACCGCCGGTAAACGGCTGCTCATTTATGACTGAAGTCAACCCAGCGATGGTTACCGGGAAAGACTTTATTGCCCCCGTTGGGACATTACCTGAGCTGCCGGCTGTATCACACTGGGCCAGCACTTCCACATATCCAGCAGCCGGAATTACTTTCGTTTCCTTCACAGTGAAAGTTAAAGCATCTGAGGCGACCTTTATATCGGCATTTACTGTTGTCCCAATATTCCCAGTAATTTTAACAATTCCACTGGCGTAAGTTGCCAGCTTCCTGGATAACCCTTGTTCTGCAACCTTTCTTTCCAGATAGACACCTGCAGCGGTCTCGGCAAATCCTTGATCCAGGATACTTTCTTGTTCGCTGTACTTACTTTCAAGCTCAATTGCTACTGATCGGGTGTTATCCCAGTAGAAGGATCCTTCGGTCTTATCGTACTGGTCCGGGATGTCTGAAAGCATGCGCGCTTGTATTGTGTCTTTATCATCAGCCATTACAAATTCACCACCTGTTCAAAAGAAGGGTTATCTACCAGGTTAACCTGAAAGGTGACCTTTAATTGCCGCCCGACCTGCTCCAACCGATAGTTTGAAGTGGATTCAATCAGTGCATTTCTGCACAGAGCCTGATCCAGTTCGCGTTTTAACTCAGCATTCAGAAAATCCCTATCAAGCGACTTTCCGGTAATTAGATCACGGATGCTAACGCCGTATTCATCCTGGCCGTCTTGGGAATAGATCTTAAAATTGAATTTCTCCGTCTTAATGATCTTTTGTATCCAAACCTTGAGGGCATCCAGGCCGGAGACAGATACCAATTTGCCATCGATAAGGTTAAAATCTCCGGATACGAAATCGAACTGGAAGCTTTCTTTTTGCAATAATTCTTGCGTATCCTCACTAATAACAGTCACTGAATTACCAGCATCTTCAGGTAGCAATGTCCGTCACCGCCTTATCGATTAAGAAATACTTTTGTTCAGTTGCACTAGGGAGAAGGATTACCACATCCCCTGAAACCAAAGTATTCTTAAATGTCAGGGTACCGTCGGAGATGATACTTACCAGATCCACCGTTTGAACATTATCCGGCCAAAGACGTGCCGGAACTACCAAATGTTCCATTGTAAGAATGATTTTATCTCCCAGCCGGACTTTCAGATCGGGCGGGGGAGATAAAACGATGCCGATCGCAGGTCCCGAATAGGGCCTGTTCTGCAATCCTTTGAAAATCCTTGCCAGTTCATTTATATCATCAGCCATATGATCACCAGCCTTTTAACTTAATTCAAGTTGGAGGGCCGTCTTATGGATCCCTTCAGAATAACTGTGATTAGCTGAAATTATTCTGAAGGTTCCTGTAAGCCCGGTAATTGGTTCGTTAACATCAAGCCTTCGGTATGCTCGCAGATCCTCATGCCCAACGACCTCAAAGGAGCTGGTTTCAACAACCTTTCCCAACTCAGCCAGCAAGTTTTGAGCCATATTTTTTGCCTGTGCTTTATCTTTATCCGAAACACTCTGAACTTCTTGCAAGCGGCCAAACTTACGGATTAACGCATCATTCTGAACCTCAGCCAGAATCCCAGGTTTATCCTCATCACCGGAAGTAATCACCACAATATTCTTCATGTTTTCAATACTTAATTCCCTTGTCGGGCTGCTGATCGTATTTGAAACAACTACTTCAGGGGTACCAACAGCCAGCTGAATCTTTGGTGCAATTTTAAGGCTGGCATCGTCCAAAACAACAAAGAAGGTATCTCCCCGCATTTCCATGATGTACTTCTTACCGGTTTCTTTGAAGGCTAAGTCCAGGAGGTCTTTAAGAATATCACTGATCACAACGTCTTTATAAATCTTCGTAACAAATACCTTATACAGATCATTAGAGATGTTGTGCTTGATCTTAAAGTCCTCTAGAATCTTACCAATGGCGTATTTGACAGCCATTTTATTGAACTGGTAGATCCCTTGACTTTGCCCCATATAAAACCCAAAATCCAAACATGTAAAGGATCTTGCCAGTTCTCCAGTCCGGCTTTCCTTGATCACGATACCTCTCAAAATTTCAGCTTTTCCTTGCAGGCTGACAATCGAACCAACCCCAAGCGCCGGCTGGGAAAAGTACTTAGAAAGAGCGGTACCAACCGGCGCTGTAAAATCCAATTGCTGAGCGAGCGTATCCGCTGCGCTTTGCCAGGTGATGTTACCGGCATAAACCGGCTTGAATTTTCCATTTTCCAATCCATAGAGCTTAATCGCCATCTTACACCCCCGGAATTCTGAATTCAGAAACCTTTAGCGTGTATGCGATATCTTTATTTGTCTCTTTTTCATATTCAAAGCTGTCAATAAGGACCGGTATATTCAGATTATCTTCAGGAATGACCAGCCGGATTGGTTCTTGCTTGGACTGAAACCCTTCCAGTACTTCCACAAGTCCATTCGGCGTATAAGCCGAAGACTGAACGAAGGGGTATTGATAAGCCGGGAAGAAGCCTTTTAGTGTGATCTGCTTCAGTCCTTTTATACCTGGAAAGTTAAGCTCACCATCACCGGCTTTAAACACCTCATTATTGCTTGAATTGGATTGAGAGACTTCAGGAGGAACCGGAAGAAGAATCACCTGACTGCGGTTGTACGTACTGATATAGACTTTCCTCACATTTATTCCTCCCGACCTACATATTCGCCAGGGCAATCTTCAGCTGCGGTACCAAAACGCCGATGACCTGCTCCGGAGTCAAATTAGAGCCGTTGATATTAACAATGACCGTTGGATTTTTTCCCCCAGCCATTGCTTTTGTTTGCTGGGCCGTACTGATTTTACTCCCGCTGGGCAATGAAATTAACTCCGGCCCATGCTCAGCTACCCAGGTTGCACCACCGGAAAAGTAGGATGTTCCCAAAGCGTTTTTTGCAGGAGCTTTACCACCACTACGTTTACTGGCTACCCAATCAGCCAGACTACCGACCTTTTCCGCAACAAAACCTATTCCAGAACCTAAAGCGCTCAGGATTGGGCCAACGATATCCCACACCGTACTAACGACAGCCTTAATCCCTGGAAAAGCCCACATAAATACTTCATACAACAACCTAACCATATTTATGGCATAATTTGCGACAGGTCCCAGAACACTCATTGCTGTACTGAAAACTTGTTTAAAACCGGATATCGCTGATCCGCCGACTTCTTTCAGGGCACTGGTATCATTCAGGATAAATCCAAACTTTTCACTAATCCAATCCTTGAGCCTGCCTACAGCCTGAATAACCGTAGTAATTCCTGTGCCGACAGATGTCGCCATGTTAGACATAGCCGGGCCGTACTGATCCATTACGGAAATTATACTTTGCATGACAGGTTTAAGTGCTTCGAGTGCTGATAATCCCATATCCTGAACAAGACTTCCTGCTTGACCGGTGATATTAGAAAAAAGCCCAGCTCCGGTAGTGGAGAGTTTTTCAGCACCGCCTTTGAAGAAAGGCTGCAATTGTTTTTGGATGACACTATCAATCCCACCGGCGTTTTTAATGTCGTCCTGGCTGATCTTAAAGCCGAACTCTTTCATTCTCTCAGTCTCGCCGACTTTGAGATCAGCTAAAGCTTCCATGGCATCAGATAAGGTCTTTTCAGGGTTCAACGCTGCCATATCCTCAGCCAATTTGACCATTTCCATAGCATTTTTAGTATCGCCACCGGCGACATTAATTGCTCTGGTACCGGCAGACACCACCTCACTGGTGCCAAAGGGGGTGACGTTGGCATTTTGTCGCAGGTCTTTCAGATACTGATCAGAGGTTTGTTTTACAGCAGATTGGCTCATACCGGCGTTATTTACACCGATAAAATGCTGCATCGATACCTGCTGCTGCTCCAACATGGCCCCACTGGACAAAGCCCCGGTGATGGCGGCTCCGATCCCGACCGCGACTGCTAATCCTTTTAAGCTATTCAAAGAGCCAGCAATTTTTTTAATACCGCTTGTAGCCTGATCTCTAACTGTAATAACCGGTCTTGCAACGATTCTGCCGACACTTCTTGCAGCACTTCCTACCCGCCGGACGCTTCTTTCCACGGTATCAAGAGCCCTTAATACCGGTCTGCTTTGGATATTTTCACCAAAGACACTTTGTAAAACACTTCCGGTTCTTTGGACATCTTGTCTGAACTGCCTTTGTCTTTGCCGCATTCTATCCAGCACGGATGAAGCGTTATCTCTTATAGAAATAACTCCTTCCATTCTTCTAGCCACAGTCTCACCCCCTTTATGAAACAAGGACTATCTTCCGAATAGTCCTTTGATTGCTTTCAATTGCTGAATGCCCATATATTCTATTTCGTGTTTCTTTTCTTCGTTGGCTAGTTCTAAGTGGGCCAGCAAAAAAAGCTTTTCCCGATAGTTTAACTGCCGGATCCTCTGGGGAAGTGTCTTTAATTCCAGAGGATCACTTGATCTTTTGAATAGGTGATGGAGAAGGTACAGCTCTTCATCACCTTTTATGAGTTTTTTATTTCTTCGACCCTTCCATCACCATAGCCGGCCAGATCGAGTGCTGCCAAAGAAAGGGCACGAATCTCACTTTGTGTAAACAAAGCCTGGATAATCTCCAGCGGATCCTTACACTGAAAAGCCGCCTGAAGCTCTTTATCCTTCAAATTCGGCTCAACAATGCAGTTGTATAAGAGGTAACGATCGCCTTCCTTGCCCGGAAGCTCTAGAGCATCTTCAATTATTTCATCCGTAGGCTGGGAAATCGTCACAACCCCATCTAAACCTTTAACATAGAGATCTTTAGTCTTACATTGCTTTTTCTCTTGCCGGATGGAATCAGCGTTTTTTATCAGGTCCGAAACCGTGACTTTTGCAGGTTTGTTTTTCATATCGATACTCCTCTCAACATAAAAGTACTTTTGCGGATTACATCATTTCAATGGTATCTAAATACCTGGTTTCAGTAGGCGTAAAACCAAACGGGATTTCCTGCTCAGTTTTGCCTGATCCTTTTTCAAAAGACAGGAGGGTAAGCTCATTAAACCAGACATTGTCGATTTGAATGCGCTCATCCTGGCCGCCGACCGCATCCGGATCAGCAATAGCTCCAATCAATGTGCCTCTGGGATCCTTACCGGCTTTCCAGTCTTCGAGTACAGTTTTATTGGTTCTGGTATAAACCTTCAGGAGCCGGAGCGTTCCTTCTCCGCGCAGCCCCTTGATCTTAGAATCCATACTAAGACCAATTTGAACCTCATCGCGTTCAGCGGTAACCTTAGCTTCAAATTGCTGGGCTTCCATCCACAGCTCGCCATTGTACCAGACCCGGCCATACGTCCCGGATAAAACCCGTCTGCCGTCTATTGTTGGCATTATCATTCACCTCCGCTTAAATCTCAATAACAAAGGCCAAATCTTCCATGGCGCTTAAAAGCTGAATATTGGCCGACAAGAATACCTTGGTCCCGGTGTTGTATTTCCGGACCTGCATGTCGCTTAAATTCGTGACATCAACGCCTCTGGCAATAAGCCAAACCCTTTGGGCCTCGGTATCGATATCTGCTAGGTTGTCATATTCATCATCCAGAACAGAACCGGCCAACCCCAAAAAGTAGGAGTTGATAAAAGAGACAAAGATCATTTTGTTAGCATAAGTATTTGGGACTTTGCCGGTGTAGGTCAGCTTGAAGGTATCCCGGATGTCCTCGGTAATCATGTCCATACCCTCAATGTTTTTGATACTCCGCCAATCTTCGCCTTTGGCTGTGGTAAACGTCACTTTGGAATTGACCTCACGTGCAATTCTCACGCCGTTATCTTTGACCAGAATGAGCTTACCGGCATTGATATCACCGTCCGGATCCAGGCTTTCCTGAAAGTTGTCCACTTCATCCAAAGTGTAATAGGTTGCACTGTTATCCAGCGGCAGGCCGGCCAGCACACCGGCAATTCTGGCAGTGTATTGGATTCCGGTATAAGTGGCAGCATCAATTGTCACCTGGAGAGTCGCGAAGTTAATAACCCCCTCATGATCCGCCGGGACATTATAGACTACCACTTTAAAAGTCTTTTTCTTGTTGCTTCGCTGGTCCTTAATCCAGTCGGACAAGGCAAAATGTCTGATAACATCCCCAGCGTCCGCACCGCCGGCGAATTTAGCTTCCTGTGCGTTTAGTGCCGTGGCACCAGTACCGGAAGCAACCGCCGTAAACTGAGCCAGCGCATCGATGGCAGCGGCCACTAAAGTAGCTGTGTTTTTTGCCGGATCCAAAGCACCTGCGACGTCAGTTCCCAATGTAACGACCAGCTGACTGCCGTTTAAAGCAACCGCCATATTCGCAGAAGGATTCCCGGCTGCCACTGATTGTATGGTGTAGGCGTTCCCGGCTCGGCCCGCAGCGGCCACAGTTACTGTCACAGCTCCATTATCCCCGGATCCTATAACTGCTGTCGCGGCTACAGCTTCCCCGGCAGCCGTGGCTCCCGGAATGGCTACATAGTTCCATTTCTTAATTGCCAGCCTTTCCAGGGCGTCACTGTCATCCACAGCGTTGGTGGCTAACCGTTCGCAAATGACTTTGGAAGCACTTCCCTGAAACACCATTTCAATATATTTCAGGTTTGATGCCGTCCAGTCAGCCGCATTAACATCGGCAAATTTGCTGTATTCTTTCGTGTCAAAGCCGGTATTAGTATTGTCCTTCAGGATTAATGCCACAATACCCCTGGCACTTCGTTGAACCGCTGTATCGGCCCGGCTCTTAAATTCAATGTCAATTTGAGGCAATCCTATAGGCAAAGTAATCACCCTCCTAACTCATAATTAAAATCCAAGGTTTCCATCGGATCATTCATCTCTTCGGATCCGATAAGATCAACAAACTCAAAAGAAACATTGAAATGCAGGACATTGTCGACGATGGTGCTTTCCGTTTCTTCCTGAACCGTGATCACCCGGTCCTCAACCTTAAGCGTTCTAAACTCCCGGTTGAGGATATCCATAACCTCATACATTCTGTCCTGCATTTTATCCTGTAAATTTGGGAAGTATTGAATAATTGTCCGAAAGACTTTAGTGGCGTAAAGATCATCTATAGGCAGCTGTCTGACCGGAAGGAACGTAATAAAAAGAGCCTCCTGGTTAATCTTTTTAATATCGTTTGTATAGACCTTTACTCCCGGTACCGCATTTTTTAATTGTGCAGTGATCGCTCTTTGCATCACTTTGAAACTGATCATGCCATCACATCCTCCAGTAGCCTCTGCATCCTGGCCGGAAGGACTGCTTCCAGCTCATCAATGGAAAGCTGCATCATATGCTTGCCTTCGATAAATCTTTCTTTCAGCGTTACCATGGTGACCGTGCCATCTCTTGCTGTAATAGGAACCTTGCGTTTAGTCTGCCTGTGACCGTTTTCCACATACAAGGCGTATTCCACATTGGTATAGACGGTGATCTGCAGGGCTTTTCCTTGGCGGGTGACTTCACCGATCTGCCATGAGTTTCTCAAATAGCCGGTTTCTACCGGGGTTTTTTGTTTCACATAATTTTGCAGGTCATAAGCCAAACGAAGCAGAAACCTTTCCAGTTCCTGCGGTAGTTCTCGCGCCAGTCTATCCAGATCATCTTCCCATTCATCCAAACCCCTAAACTCGTAGCTTGTCGTCATGGACAATCAATCCTACTTCCTGGTGAGAGTCATAAAGTGAAGATTGACCCGCTTTGAAGCTCTGTTCCCGTCCAAAGCGGGTTACCTTAATTACGTCACTGGGCTGGATATCAACAGCAGGACTACAGAAAAGAACCATGTCGTATTCCAGGCTGCCGGCGTTGTCTTTTGCAGAAATATTTGCGAGATTCTTTTTAGAAAGGGCACATCGGATATTTTCAGCGATGATCGTTTCTTTGAAAAAAGTTTCATCATATTCGTCAGTATCTTCGACTTCCCGCCAGATGCTGCAGCGATCGGTATAGGTTAGTTCAATCGGATCGATCATAAAAGCTTCACCTTCCTGAACCTGTTTAACGACTTTTCATAAGGCTGCAGCTCATCCTGCGTTTCCTGGGGGCTGATTGCATAAGATACTTTGTAATCCCCGCGGGAAAGCGACTGAATATCTTCCCGGCCCCGGCGGCCAAACCGGCGTTCACTTAAGTCCAGGACAACATACTCCAAACGTGTCGGCAGATCATCCCGATTGCAGTAATTTAAAACCGCATCCGTATAGCTTGAAATATAGTCATTCAGCAAAGAATCCTGTGTTTCATCCGTCATACCCAAACGGCCTTTGAGTCTTTCCAGTATTGCCATTGTTTACACCTACTTAGTTTCCGGATCTCCCGTAGGGGTGGAATTTTCTTCGTTATTCTGGGTACCGCTTTCCTGATCCACCGGTGCTTTAGTACTGTCATTTTCGCCAGAACCGGTTGTGTTTACATTTTTACCGGAGTTCTTTTTGTTTTTTTGTCCGCCCTCCGGATCCTTTTCCCCGGTACTTGCTGCTTTCTTACTGGCGGCTTTCTGCTCCTTGCACCAGGGAATATGAATTTCTGCTACAGTATCGCTGAAGTCTTGTTTACAAAACGGGCATTTCATACGTTCTTTCCTCCTTGATAGAGGGGCAGGGGAGACCCCCGGCCCCAAAATACTTAAACAAAGATTATCCCAGACGGACTTCAGCCAATTCCGGGTAAATCGTTTTATAGGCGTACAGTACGTCAAAGGACATCAGGAACTTCTTGGACTTTATGTCATATCCTTGGACTACCCGCAGGGTAATTCCGTTATAACTGGTAACATAAGCCTGCATACCTTCCGGAATAGGCAGCGCCCTAGTAACGAAAGCAAAGGCTTTCTGATGGAAAAGCAGGTTGGCTGCATGTCCCCTGGCCGCGACATCCGGGAAGGTAACCGCAGCTGAACCCATGTCTCCAAAGGCTTTATGAAGCGCAGGATAGATCTTCACAGCAGCAATCGCTCCGGCTACTGCATTGGCCGTATCCTCTGTAACGACATAGGTACGACCGTCTACCTTAAAGAGATCCCCTTTGAGGAGCTTGGCTGTGCTGGCTCCGGCGGTGCTGGTCAGGGCGATGCTCGTCGCTCCGGCAGCTCCGGCAGTTACAGAAACGTCTGCCAGGGCCGTAAAACCGCCTGCAGTATGAGTCCGGACCGCCTGTGAACTGTAGTTATCGAAACCAAAGGCCCGGCCAATTGCTCCATTGCGCAGGGTTTCAGTGGTACCGGATTTATTGGCGTTCACGAAGGCTTCCAACTCTAAAAACTTAGCTTCAGCGTATGGATCCCATACGGCTCGGCGGAGAAGATCCGGAGCTTTGCGCAAGGTTAGGTTCCTTCTGGACTCCGTGAAGTCCGTCACCGCACTCGGTGTGGTGCCAGCGGTTCCACTGTAGTAAGGAATATCCTTATACACATCCAGACCGTCCTTATTGATTTTTTCAGCCAGGGCGACCATGGCCGGCTCTGTAACTTTGCGGTTGAATTCCGGCTGGCTCAAAGCCAGGTCTTTAGATGAAATCTCTACGGAGACGTCAGCAACTTTATCCATAGTAACCGGCACTTTGCCAAAAGACGTCGCCTGAATCTGAATTCCTGCAACTTCATCAAAATCATCTGCTTCATAGATCGGCGGCTTTTCAATCTGAATAGTATCTCCTTTGCCGACAAAATCTGCGGAATAATCCGGGTAAACCAAATTCGGGAAGACCAGGTTATTTGTCAGGATCGGCAGCCCCTCACGGGCAATGTTCTGCATGGTAACTAAGGTATTTGGCATGATGTTTTTCCTCACTTTCTAATTTTCATGTTTAGTAGGCAGTTGTCATTACTTCTTCTGAGATTCTACCCATTTGTAGTACTCAGCGTCTGTCATTTTTGATGTGTCTGCTGCGGATCCGGATCCACCGCCACCGCTGGGTGTCGTGCCTTTCAAACGGTCTTCCACGGACTTTTGGACCGCGTCATTAAAGACCTTGGCAAATTTGTCAATGTTCTCCGTGGTGGTCTTAGCGTCGTTTCCGACTACAAAGTCAAGGGCCTCTGCAGGAAGCTTTTTCTCTGTAAGTACAGCAGCTGCATCCATACGGATTTCTTTTTGGGTCAGGGCCTGGGCTTTAGCGTCAATATCCGCTTGCTGTTTGGCTAATGCCGCTTTTGCTTTTTCATCGTCGGTCATTTTTGCCATTTTAACTGCTTCTTCCTGGGCTGCAGCAACCGCTGCGGTAACTTTGGATTCAGAATCCTTTTCCCATTTCTCTTTTTCTGCAGCAAGGGATTTTTGAACTTGTTCCTGAACCTGTTGTGCCAGCTCCTCAGCGGTATAGGTTTTATCTGTCTGCTGGCCGGTACCCGAAGCCGCAACTGCTGCCGGCGCTGCAGGGGGTTGAGCAGCTCCTGCTGCTGGTGCAGCTGTTCCTGGTACTTGGGTGTTTGTAACTTCACTCATGACAATTACTCCTTTCGTTTTTGGGAAATATAAAAAGACCATCGCATCAAGCGTTAGTCTTTTGAACTTAAAAAAGGCATTATTAAAAGCCCTTAAAGGGCTTTCATGGATCTACAACAGTTTTAGCATTATTTAATCAGCTAGGGCTTTTTCAGCAAACTCGACATCAAGCTTCATATCCGCTGCAGGATGATTCTTTTCAAGGTCCTTGAGAAACTCAACAAATGTATTACTCTGAAACTTTAGGGATAGATCTTCAAAGACAGGGCTTAGAACAGACAAATCCTTATCGCTGGCTGACTTAAGAAAATCTATGGCTTCGTCTTCCGTTCCTAATTCCTGTACTAATAAGTCCCAGTGTTCGGAAATGGCAGGATCATTGATATCCAGTTCCCGGCACGCTTGTATTAAGTCTTTCATTTTGTCTCTATCGACCATGATCCTCACCTCATTCCTTTAAATGGTCTTGATTGGAGTCCGGAAATATCGTCGTTACTTTATTGTCCTCATCCAGAATTACGCCGATTTTCACATTCTCATATACCGCAAAAGCCTTGCGTTCCCCGGCCTTTAGCTGATTGGCAACGTAGGTGCCGGCGATTTGAATCTTTTCATCATCCCAGGCTTCAGGGAACCAGGACTGATTGTCCCCGGTGCGCTTTTGCTTGATCTTATGGAACGGCACATTGCCTGTCCGGACACCGTTAGAATACGTCTTGACAACATTGTACTCAATCTTATGCTTATCCATATAAGCCAGGCTGCTTTGTCCGTGACCGCCTTCTTTGAGCCGGTGTCTAACTTCGGTAAATACCCCTTGGGAAGCATGTTTCACCGTGCCATCAGTTATGGTCAGTATACCATTATTTTGCAATTCCTGTAAGGACCTATGGAAATCTTCTTCTTGCAGGATCCCCGCCTGGAAGAGAATCCGTTTTTGCTTACCCTTCAGGAATTTCTCCTGGGATTTTGGTTTCTGCTCGCGCAGCCAGGCTGAAACCTGATCTTTAACGTGGGCATCATACCATTCCTGGTATTTCATCCCAGCCGGCACGTTATAGGTTTGGCCGGAAAATTCCCTGGCAACTCTGGCAACTTTGGCTCCCGCATCATCCCCAAAATAAGCAACGGTTGTGCTGCGGCAGTTCGGGTGAGTCGGCGGATAATTGCTCCCGATTTCGGCGTTAGATATCTTATACTTCTTCCCGTCAAGTGCCCGGCAGATATCTGATGTATGGACATCCAATTCAGCCAGATACTCATACATTTCTACGATCTGACTCTTTTTATATCCATCCAGGGTACCCTGATTGATTACACGGCTGGTCTCGGTCATGATCAGGCGGTGTGCGTCAGCGTAACCGACTTCCATCCTCCGGGAAACGTCCGCCGTCATTTTCTGAATGGACTTTCCCTGGATTAACCCTTGAGAAATGACATTCTGCATATTGCTTACCAGGCGGTCTTTTTGTCCCCAGATCCTTTCAGAAAAACTCATTCCAGACCAGGGGAAATTGATTGCTTTTTCCACCAGCTCCGGATTCAATAGGGCAAAGTCCACACCGATGCCAAGCTTAGAGTTGATTTCATAGATCGATCGGTAATAGTTGGACTCATAGGTACTTCCCAAAATATCAGCTGTTTCTTCCTGGTACTTTTCATACATTCCATCAAGCTGCATCTGAATCTGAGCCTGAAGGGCCTGCATCCGGGTGACCTGTACTTTCTTGCTGAGATTAGCCAGCTCCTTGGCATACCTGCCGTCAGCATTGTTTTGAGCCATAGCCAGGTATTCTTCCAGCGTCATCCAGAATTCGCTTAACTCTCTGCTATTCAGTACCTTCTGGGCTTCAGCCAGGCTGATCTGATTTTCCGCAGCGTACCGGGCATAGAATTTGGAAAGTTCTTTTTCAATATCTGCAAGGGATAACTGGTAAATACGTTTGATCTTCTCCAAATCCTTTTCAGTCTTCAGGAAATACTCTGCGGCCCGATCGCGGGACTGGTCTTTCATGTCCATCAGGATTCACCTGCCGGCGAATTATCTGTTCGATTAGTTTGGATAGAAGGGGTAAATCCCAGTCCGTCCAGTTGTTCCTGCTGTTCCTTCTTGATACGTTTCAGTTCGTCTTTGACATCCTCAACGATCGGCAGATTTTCCAGCTGGGTTTCCCGGCTGACGATGCCGCTGATATTGGATACTATTTCAGTAGCTTCCAGGACGTTTTTAGGAATGTTCCGGTAGAACTTAATCTTGACCTTTTCCGGATCATAACTGGTACCTTTTTTCAGGTTGATAAACTCCACAAGGAGCCGGTTCCGCTGCCGTATCGCCTGCCTGAACTTTTGTTCTTTGATGGTGGCAAGCTGCTCCACGCCCCAGAGTTTGTAGCCCAAGGCCACGCCGGACAGGTTACCGGCAAATTCTTCGTCGGTTAGGTTCGGTACTTTGGAAAAACGGTGAATATCCTTCTGCAGCCTGTTCTTGGTATTCTCCAAAGACGCATCATTGATTTCTTTGATCAACCACTGCGCGGATCCTTCTTTGTCTACCAGAAGCACCCGGTTTTCCTTCATTTCCTTGATATCTTCCTTTTCCATATCTCCGTAACCGGCCAGCACCAAATAAGCATCTGTGAAGTATTCCGTATCATTTGCGGTATCCGACTGGCTTTTGTCGTAGGCATCAATTAGGCTGCGGACCCCTTCAAAATCTCCGATCCGTTCTTCATTGTTAAGGTATTCAATGATCGGAACATCCGTAAAATTATGCGGTTGCTCGCCGGCCATGACCCAGGCAGTGTTAATTTTATCGTAATACTGGATTTTCGTGGCGTCATAAACCTCGGCATGTTCTTTTAGGGTATCTGTAAATAGATCATTGGTCAGGTAGTAGCGGATACCGAACAGGATATTATGTTCGATACTGTCGTCATAAACGACAATGGTTTCGATCGGATCCTGCCACTTTAAGCGGGGCTGGGCATCTTCATCAACATATAGCAGTTCAAAGGAATGTCCTTTAATCCCAGCCTGTTTTGCCAGCTCATAATTGTTGCTGCCTTCATCACAGGCTTTAAATACATTGTCCAGCTCCTGAATCAAGCCGTTATCATCCGAGTTATAATCGACGGATTTTCCCATGAAATAGCCGCTGGCTACATCCACAATATAACCGGCATGGTCATTGACTAATTTGTTATTTGGCTTTTCCGGATCGGCCATCTTGCGTTCGGTGATTTTTGTCTCTTTTTCATAATACTTCTGTAAGAGATCATATCTAGGAACGCTGAAGGCTATATGTTTTTGAACAAGCTTTTCCAAAAGTGCCGGAGTCATGACCGTATCTTTTGACATGAAAATCCGCGGCGGTTTTCGCGGAAAGTTTTCGATATTGTCCATACGAGGATTACCCTCCTTATATACCTGCGTTAATTTAGCGTTAATCCGCGTTATTTTGCGTTACCAATTTTCAAGAATAGGTAAGTAACCCCCCATATTATTAAAACGCACACAGGGCAAATATGGGGCTTGTTACAATCCCAAGAGCCGTTTGCTTAAGGTTCTCAGTTTCCGTTTGTTTCCACCGGCTAAGGTCCGGCAGGCTTCCAGCGCATCAGGCCCGTCGTCGTTGGCTGCCATCGGAAAGAATTTGAGCTGTTCAAGCAGGGTTTTATGAGCCGGATTGAACTTAATATACTTATTCTTGATATCCGGTTGCAGGCTCTCGATGCGCAGCTCTTTGTTCGTTGTCTGGTTGACCTCCTCGATTGGGAGGTAGAGTCCGGCTTTGGCACTGGCTTTTGCCAGCTGCTCTTTTAGGAAGAATTGGAACTGGTTTGTTTCGCAGCCGAACTTTTTATAACCTTTGCCGTAGGTTATCCGCAGCCAGCGTTCTTTTTCCAAAACATCCTCAATAATCTTATCCGGGTGCCGGCGCTCGATATCGGCGTCAAGGTCGTAAAGGTACCCGGTGCTATCTTCCCTGGCAAGGGTGATGATTGTGCTGTAGTCGGACTTTTTCGTCTTACCTAGCGACGGATCCACGAAGCCGAAGAAGGTAAAACCCACTTTGAAATCAATCGTGTAGGCGTTATAGAAGTCGAACCATTCTTCATTAAACAGGCAGTCATCCGGATTGATCGGCTCGTTCTGAAACTCGGAATAAAAGCTTGCTTCACCTTCATCCACTTTGGAGACCATCAGGTCATAGTAGGAAAGCTTTTCTTCCCAAAGGACTTTGGTGCCTTCCAGCATGTCTTCCTTATGCGCTTCAAAAAAGGCTTGTGCATCGGCTGCCCGCTGTTGGTTAGCCAGATCGGTATAGATGCGTTCCCACTGATCCCAAAGGCCCTTATTGACGGCAAAAGATATGACCGCCTGGTATTTGATGGTCATATACCCCGGATTACGGAGTATCTTCATCAGCAGTGCATCATAGTGAAGAACTGTCCCAATATAGACAATGTCCGTATAATCATCCCCAGCTTTAGATACAGCCTTGTAAAACCAGTTTTCCAGCTTCTTGCGCTGCTCGGGGGTACGGACGTTTTCGTCGTTTTCAATATCGTCTAGGATAATCAGATCCGGACGCCAGTTTTTATGCTTCCGTCCACGGACCTTCTTGCCGGAACCGATCGCCTCGATCTTAATATTGGTTACGGTCAGCAGGACGTTATTGCGCCAGATCTTGCCGGCCAGATCGCCGAAGTCTTCCCGGATGGCTTCGTTTTCTTCAAACTCTTCCCGGATATTACTCAAGAAGCCCTCGGCCTGATCGGAGCTGTCGGAGAGAAGCAGGATATAATGTTTGTATTCGTAAACCACGGCGTGGATGGTATCTTTAAAGGTTACATTGGTTGACTTGGCATGACCACGCGGTGCGGCCAGAGCCGACTTCGATCCCTTCATCCTGCTGATGATTTGGGACTCTTCCCTGGAAGTAGGAAATGACGCCTTTAGAACTCCGTTATGCCAAATTTGATCCAGCTCCCGGTGAAAGGTGGGGCTGGGACGGAAGAAGTAGTGGGGGAAGTATGCCCGGCCAAAGAATTCCAGATCGATAGCGCCAAGCTTCCGACGGATCCCGGTTTCTCCGGATAATGGTTTTCCGTCTAAGAATTCCTGCCGGATCTTTACTCTTTCAGGAGAATCATCCTTGTTGATATATTCCCCAATAAGCCGTCTAAGCTCAAGAATATCCTCATGAGATTTTTCGGTTTTATTCTGTTTAATAAGGTCATTAAGCAGGCCCAAGACCACACCCCCAATTTGGCATAGCTGCGCCATCCGTCACCTGAAGTGCCGGTAAGCGCTTAAAACAATAATCGCAAAGCTCTATTACGACGCCGCAACAGTCTGCAATATTACTCTGCTGAATGTAGGATAGGGGGTTAGTTGCTGCCTACAACTTCAATCCCTAAGTCAATTTCTTTGGTTTCATCTAAGATTTGGAACCTGACTCTCGCTCTTTTCTTACGTTTGTCAATGCTGACAATGTTCCCGACATATCCTTGCAGTGCCCCTTCAATGACTTCCACTGTTTTTCCAACGCTGATCTTTGATATATCGATCAGCTCTCCAAGGCTGCACATCCGAAGAATCGGCTGCATCTGTTCGTTCGAGACCGGCGTTGGCCTTGTGGTACCCAGGAACCGGATAATATTCGGTACTTGCTTGATTTGGTAATAAATTGAATCATTGAGTGCTACGTTAAGAAAAAGGTATCCTGGAAACATAATCCGCGTGATTTGAAGATAGCGGCCTTGTCTTCGCTCGATGAGTACTCTTTCCGGAGCTAAGACTCGGCAAGCTTCTTTTGAAATAGCCTCCATAATCTTGGCCTTGATATCTGTTTCTTTTCCGGTACGGACCTGAAGGACATACCACAGGTTTTCATTAGCCATATTAGCCACCTTCTGCAGTCCGGTTTTGGATGGCGTCTACGTGTTGAATCAATCTGGCAAGAAGATCCGGATCGCCGTTGATCTCTTTCTGCAGCATTTCTTTGACCTTATTGGTAGCTGCCTTGAGACCTTTATCGAACTCGAATTTCAGCTTCTCCCTGGAGGTCGCGCTGCGCTCCAGAAGGGCCAATGCTTTAAATATTTCAGTAATCTTTGCCCCGTCCAGGTTTTCAACTTCCATCAGTTTTTCGGTGATCAGCTGAATTGCTAATTGGTTGGCTGCTTCAGCCATTTCTGTGGCCGGCGTCTCCGGGTTGCTGTCGATGATTGTTTTCGCCTGGTCTTTAATAAGCTTGAGTTTTTCCAGTTTTGTAAGAAAGTCGCTCCCATATCTTTGGACTGAACTCATCCCGATATTATGGCCCATTTGGTTAAGCCAACCGACAATTTCTTTATAGGTCTTACCGGAAACCAGCTGTCGGTCTACAGCTTCCTTGATTTCACTAGGGAATGTGGTGACTTTATGGTGCTTTCGTCTGTTGTCTACCATTTGACCTTCACTCCGGGATCAGCCGGCTCATATCCATCGACAACGTTTTTGCCTTTGGGTGTGAGCTTCAGTACCTTCATACAAAGCCCCAGCTTTTCATTCTCAATCTGTTCGGCTTGGACATAACCCAGATCGATAAGGAACTGTATATGGGCATCTTTTTCGGCGGGAGATACCGAATAATGGATATCATTGAGTGTCAGTCCGATTGTCCGATCATTAGCGCCATTAGTGTAATCAACATTTAAGATTTTGAGTATTCTGCCTCTGATTTCGCGAGCATCAATTAGCACAGTTTCCTTCACCTCCAAACAGTTTGCCGATGCTTTCTTTTATGTCCAGGATATCCCGGCTAATGGTATCCACCTTATTATCCAGGGATGCTTGAGAACGGATAAAATCGTCCCTCATTACGAATTCTCGGGGAAGGAAGGCTCTAAATGCTGCAAATTCATCCCTGAGCTTTTCAACCTGCTTTTCATTTTCTTCGATATTTTTATCAATCTTGGAACGGGTGTCCTTCACGAAATAACTGATTATACCGAGTCCCGATGACAGAATTCCGACCAAGACACCCACAGCAATTTTGTACAGCTCGACGTCCATGAATATCCCCCTAAACGGTTACTTCAGGGGAGGTATTCCCCAAATCGATAACTACTTTTTTAGCTTTTACTTCCTCAAGCTTTTCTTCAATCAGGTTCATAATATAGGTCTGGGCGTCACCCAACGAGCCTTCGAGTAGATTTCTGTATTCCGGTTCGAGAGTTGCCACTATTTCTTCATAAGCATCAAAGGCAAGATTCTTTAACTGATCGCGGTTGGCCGTTCCATCGCTCACAGCTTTCAGGATGTCTTTCTTGGTGGTTTGTTCAATGGCGTTCACTGTCTTTAATGCGACATCATTCAACCTGGTGAGTGCAGCATCGAAAACAGTTCTGGTTGCTTCATCGTTAATCTTCTGGGTCTCGGCCTGGAGTTTCTTAATCCCTTTCCTGACATACAAAGAGATCAGCGCTCCCAAGAGAGCAATAATTCCAAGGGCCAGATTGGATAACACTTGGGTTATCAGGGTAGTGACTTCCGCCGGCATCGGGCATTCCTCCTTAAATTTGAGCAAAATAAAAAATCCCAGTTTATACTGAGATTTTATACCTCAAAGGCTTAAGCCTTCGAGAAAAGTACTTTAGAAATTTAGTTTATAAGCCCTGGGCGTTATCGAACAATGTTAGCTGGTTTTCATCATAACCCTGGTCGGCTAATATCTGCCGGATCCAGACCTCGGATAAACGATATTTTCTTGCCAGCTCCTTCTGGTTACTTCCATTAAACTCAACCTTAATCCGTTTATTCCTGGATTCCTGGATGGCTGAGTCAAGCTTGTGGAAGTAAAATCCGGTACCCTGGTATTTGTCGGCAAGCTTCAAGGTATTTGAGAACCCAATCAATTCAACCATTTCCCTGTAACACAAGGGAAGGTCTTCGAGTTTTATCTCATCCATCCATTCTTCATAGGTCAAACCAATTACCTCCTTTATACAGGATTTGAAAGGGAAAATCAAGCTTAACATTTTTGTAGTTTTTCTTGCGAATCTTTTTTACTGTGTCTTAAAACCTTTTTCAACGATTCAATGAGATCGGATGCCTGGTCAAATTCCAGCCATTCCAGCTTTTCAACGCCTGAGTACTTTTCCATGAATTTTCTTAAGCGTTTTGGATTGTCGGACCAGCCAAGCTTTTGTTCCAGTTGCTCTATCTTCCAGATCTGTCTGGGGGTTGCTTTGCCGGGCTGGGTATTCTGCAGATCCTTAATTCTTCCCAGATAGCATAATATCTGAAAGAGCTCCTTTTCCGTGCATAGCCGCATGCTGTCTTTTCCGGTTGCCTGATACATTGCAGCCCGGAGATCATCTTCAGTCATGCCTAGCTCGTTTTTAGCCATCCCCCAGATGTTCCTGATTGTTTGGTTGCGGTTTAAGGCTGCTCTTGCCATACAGGCCACCTTCCTAAGATACAGTTTTTATCTTTTCGCGGTCCGTCTCGTACCAGAAAACATCTTCGACCTTTTTCATGGCCCCGACTTCCAGGATAGTATCGTCGTCGTATTTAGCCAGGACGTCTTTATTTATGGTGGTTTTGATATTGATACAGTCGTCCATTTTTCTCTTTTTTAGAGCTTCCAGGACCTTAACCGCAGATCGGATTATTAGCTTTGTAGATTTACGGTACCCCAGTTTGCCAAAATTAAGTTCCTGCGTTTTGCCCTTCATCTCAAGGCGGTTGTTTTCAGTGTATTCCTTGATATCTGCCGCCAGCTCCTCGATCCGTTTCTGGAAAGGTTTCGCATTGTCCTCGGCTTCCAACTTAAGATCCTGAATTTTCTGTGTCAGTTCGGCTTCTTGTTTTTCGATTGCCATTTCATACTCGCAGATTTCTTTCATACAAAGGTCAACGTCTTCCCAGCTTGAAAGCTTTGGGCCTTGCTCCGGCATCCGGACTCTTGCAGATTTAGCCATTTTTGATTTCACCCTCCGTTTTTCCTTCATAGAAGAAGCCTTTGACTGCTCCGTCCTCAATTTTTACACAGGCACCGGTTAAACGGTGCATATCCTCAATTACTCCGACCGGGATATAATCCCATTGGGTTGAATCCGCCGCGATCGCTTGCATATCATTATCCTCCTTATAATTAAAATCCGTCTTGAATATCTTTTAATAACTCTTGGCGCTCATCCTCAAGCTTCTTCGATTCCGTGCGGTGTTTACAGTTCTCACAGGTTGATCTTAAAACACGAAGGATATCATTCAGGGTTTCTGCTCTTGGAACTTCGTTTTCTTTGAACCTGTTCAGGATCTCGATGATCCTTTCCCCTGGACTTCTCATGTGCAACATCCTTTGTAGAAGGTTTCTGAGCGACCAGCATCTTATTCATTGCATCCCATTGGCACACCATTTGGCAGGGCAGGCTGTATCCGTTCTTTTCGAGCAGAGCAGCTACCTTCTGGCCTTGGAAACATAAGCCTTGTACTGCCGAGTCTGGCTTTGCAGTCAAACCTTGGGTATCTTTCCTGAAAGCGATGAACCCTTTATTGACGCCGATATTAATAATGCTTTCTGTATCAAAGCCGGCCAGCACCACAGCTTCTTCCGTTAACCGGATTAAAGTTTTAGAGACAAATACCTGCGGCCTGGTGTCCTTGAACCATTCAAATGCTTCCGGCAGCCAGTACCTTGTCACCTCGGAATGACTGGTCTCAATGTCTTTTTCCATGATTATTTCATGCAGCTGTAATTCAGATTGAAGAATTTCTCTTTTGAGGGTATTGTCCAGCTGGCTCATGATACCCCTCCTTTGGCAGCCTTGATAACTTCTTCAGCTGTTCCTATCCGATCGCTGCCAGCGAAGTGTTTATACAAGGTGAGTTTTTTCCCGGCAAGCACATAATCTTCTGATTTTCCACCGATCCCGATGAGTTTCTGGGACGCATTGACCACTGTCTCAGAAATGGCCGCCAGGGGAATTGCCGGCGCTTTCATTACTTCCTGCAAATAAGGCATTACCCGGTATTCAGCTTCACCCGAGAAGATAATTAGGAAAGGAAGAGCTGCGGTCTTGGCTGGGGATACTTCGACTTTGGCGGCAGCCATCGTGGTGGTCTTATACTGGACACCGAAGTAATTGCATATCCCCAGCACATGGGCGTCAGCGATATCCTGAAGGACACTATCTTTAAGTAACTTCTGATAATCCTTGTCGGTGTCAATGAACCCGTTTTCAGTGAGAATCGCCGGCATAGTGGTTTCTCTTAAAACATGGACGTTCTGTGTTTTTACTCCTCGGTTTAACCAGGAACCAGCATCAGCGATCAGCGGGGCCATGATCTTGGCACAGGATTCAGCTTTTCCACCAGTACTATAGATCAGTACCTCTGATCCGGTACCACCACCAGCGTTGATATGGATTGATACAAACAGATCGGCATTGGCTTCATTGGCTATTTTGCACCTGGTGCGAAGGGAATCCAGAAGAGTAGTGGCCGGGCCGTTAACGGTCTGGCCTTCTCTGGTCATTATTACAGCGAAGCTTCCCTGAGCTTCCAAACCCTGCTTAACCTTTTTGGCAATTATGAGCGTCAGGATTTCCTCGACCAGATTTTTGGACCTGGCACCTGTGTCAGCTCCAATTTCGTTGTGTCCGGGGTCAATACATACTTTAAACATCTTTTTTCCTCCTTAAGCCGTTCGGCAGTTTGAAATATCGTCTTTCCAAACGAAGTAGTATAGGGAACCTTGTAAGATTCTGCGGACTTCATCTTCGGCAATTCCGGAAACACATGCTGCAGTCCTCACGTTGACAGGAAAGCTCTGGCAGCTTCCCAGAAATTCAAATAACCTTGCTAACCCGATAATTGGATTGGAATACTGGTTTTTTTGAGGTGCATCCTGAGCCGGTTCTTGTTTGTTCAAGAATTTATCTTGAGCCTTGGCTTTCTTGTTCTTTTTCCGGGACACTACTTTCACCTTCTTTCAAGCTTTTCAGCAATGCTCTTGAGTAGATCATAAAAGGGAATAAAGTCGCCTTCGTTGGCATAGCCTGGAGAATGACCAAAAATATACGGATTTGAAAGATTATGCTCTTGATATTTCAAGTATTTTCGGGCCTCCTCCAAAGAGAAATGAAAGGATTTGTCGATATGTTCTATACACCGTTCTCCGTCGCAATCCGGGTCGCATTCTTCACAATGGTCCAGCCTGTCCCGGACTATAAATATGGGTCTATTGGTCGCCATCGTATCCGTATGATGGAATTGAGTCAGTAGCTCTTCTAACCGTTCAGAAATATCAATCGATATGGTTCTCATTGACTACCTCCTTACTGATCCTTGCACTAAGCTTCTTTTTTCACATCATCTTCCAAGAGCTGCTTAAAGATGTTTGTCCTGGGAGTGTAGGTTCTGTTTTGAATGGTTTCTTCACCCTTACGGCATCTTCCCAGGGCTTTGTTCAGGTCGTTTATAAGGTTGGGATACTTTTCTCTAAGCAGCTCCGCAACCGGCTCTATGATAAACAGTTCGTCTTTCAGTTTCCGTCTTTCCCGCCGGTGCTGCTGAAGTCTTACGATAAAGTCTTCAAAGTAATTGCCGTCGCAGCTGTCCGCAAACTCGATTTCATGAAGAAGGTCCTGCAGCTCTTTTTCCTTATACACCAGTTCTTCTTTATCCATGCTGCTGGTCTTTAAAATATGCGCGATCGCGTCTCGGAGCTGTTCAATCTCCTTACTGCCAAGGATTTCGTTTTCAGCCATGCAAGATCACCCGCTGACTGCCCGTTGTTCGGTGAATCAATTGCAATTGGCCGGTAGTATTTTTGACTACCAGCCAGTTTTCCGGATCGAGACCGGATTCTTTAAGCATTTCCTTTTGTTTTCTGGTGGGATTCTTACCGTGTTTCATCCGAAGCCCTCCCTACAACATCATCATTTCACTTGCTTTATCCAGGGCCTGCAGGGTGACAGGCTTGCTTGCGTCTCCGGCCAGGATCCGGAGGATATTGTTTAAGGTCCTGTCGAAGAGCCGGAAGCATCCTGTTCTTACGTTGGTCCCGCGACGGATGATCTCCTGGATTACTTCTTCGGCGAACTCAAGACCAAGGCTTCCCAGATATTCTCTGATTTCCTCAGCTGTGAGCCCTTTCAATTTGAAGTAAAACTCTATTCTGTTGGCAAACCTGGGAATATAGGATTTAATCATGCTTTCCAGCTGCTCTTCACCGGCGACAATCATTCCGACTTTTGCTCCGTCGAAGATACCGCGCAGGATCTCCATTTTCTTCTGGGTGTATTTGCCCAGGAGCTTGTCGGCCTCGTCGATAATAAGCAGATAACCCCGGTTGATATCAAAGAATTCGCAGATTTTATTGGCGCGCATGGAGTTGGTCCCCGTGCCGATCGGCAGCCCGATGGACCGCTCAATCGTAGCCAGCAGGTCTTTGGAATTCATGGCATCATTACAAACAACATAGGCCACTTTCGGTAATTTGCCGTAGTATTCAAGCGTGAATGTCTTGCCAAAGCCGCTTTTTCCTATGATCGCGCCAAGGCCATTATATTTTTGGCAGGAATTGCAGACACCAATAATATTAGCTGCGTCCCGGCTCTCAAAAAAGGAAGGTTTCTTGATTTCCACCGGTCTCAGGCTGGAAAGGTTGTCCTGGGTGATATTCAGGTGGGCGGCGATCCGCTCTCTGATGTCTCCGGATTTAGACTCGTACTTCCCGTTTAAGAACTGCGACACTGCCGGTCTTGAATAACTGATCTCTTTAGCGAACTCTTCTTTGCTGATTCTTTTAGCCTTGATATATTCGTTGGCCTTATCGATCAGTTGCTGATCTCCGGCGCTGATTGGATAAATGGTTGCTACTTCCATCTCTAAATTCCTCCATTAACTCAAGTTTCTTAATTTCTGCAGAGCTTCTTCAGCCTGCTCTTTGAAATATCCGCTTTCTTTGCGCGATCTCCGCGCTTTCTTTTCTATCGCGTCATCCCGGAACTGTTTATCTGTTGGCAGGGTTACTAGTTTATCATTCTTCGCCGGTTCATTGCCGATCATAAACCCGAAAGTACTTTTGTGAGTGCTGTAATTCTCGGCAAGCTCCTCCAGGGGAGTGGTATACTGGTTGGCCCTGTCACGAATGCTCTTAAGCTGCTGTTTCTGCATTTTCATATGATCTTCCAAAGCTTTCTGAGGTACTTTTGGAGCGATTAGCAGCAGCTCCTGGCTTTCTGCTTCACAGATTTTTTGACCTTCCAGGGTGTAGACATAAAGCCTGGTGATATCGCTCTCATCCCATTTAATGTCTACTTTCTTGTCAATATAGTCACAAAGTTCTGGTGCCCTGTACTCATAACCAAATTTCCGGATGCCGATATTATAGACGTGGACTCTTTCAGCTCTCATCATGAGCATTGCCGCATAGGACCTGGGCGGGGGAGCTTTGATGTATTTTTCTTCTGCCTTTTCAAATAGCTCGATCGGCTTTGTGTGCGATTCTTTCATTTTCTTCAGGCCCTTATGTTCGTGCTGGTGATATTCTTCCTTCACCCACTTGTCGAATAGGGCTGCAAACTCTTCCATGGAAAGCAGATGGTCCTTTTCTAAGAGCTTCGGAATATCTTTGTTGATCTTGGCGGCGGTTCTCCGGCCCGTGAGGGTGCCGGTGTAGCTGCTTAGCCATTTTGTAAACCGGCTGCAGACCGTTCCGAAAAATCTTTCCACCTGAGCTTTTGACCAGGGCTGATAGGGCAGGCTGCGTGCATCATCCTTGATGCCGATGCTCTTATAAAAGCCGATTGTCTCGCTGTCAAAGCTGATGCGATCTTTTCTATTCCTACCGGTCAGACACTCTGCGGTATAATCCTTACCATTGTCTATAAGCATGTATTCCGGTACACCGTAGGTGTAGATCATGTCTATAAGAGCTTGTTTGATCACCTGTGAATTGGAGTGATGGCAGATTCTTTTCCCGACAAGTACCCTGGTTCTGGTGTCCACCCAACCGACAAGCACCGGCTTAACCGCTGATACTTTGCCGTTTGGATGCGTGTATTTCACCCAGCAGTCGAAAGTATGTCCGTCCCCTTGGATCAGGCCCATGACCGGCAGCGCTTTTGTGTTTCTAGATGCCTTTACCATTCTGTCCCGTTTAAAGGCCCGTTCCCCAACTGTCTGGTAGTATCGGACAGGCTCTCCCATATTGATGTTCATTTCAAACTGGATGTATCTTGCCACTGTGCTGTAGGAAGGAATCTCCCAGCTTTTCACTGACGCCTGTTTTTCAAGCCTAGTATAGGCCATTTCCACGGTTCCCTGATTCTGCGCAAATTCTCTGTCATACCAGAGGTTATTGATGAATGACCTCATTTCCAAGGAAAGGGATGGAAACTTGTATCTTTGGCTTGGCTTTCTGCAGAGTGCCAGGACTTTGAAGTAATCGTGGCTTTGCCCGTCCTTCATGGCTTGTTTCTCAGCCCAGGCATTGGCCTCGGCGTATTTTTTACAGTAGTCGTACAGCGATCGCTGACTGATCCCCAGGCTGTTTGCAAGATTTTCTGCAAATTCGGTTTTATTGGTGCCCCGGTACATGATAAATTCACCGATCCGGTTGCAAAGTTCTACAGCTTCATAAAACTGCTGCTTGTTGTTTTCTATATACCAGTTAAGATCAACTTCCATGTACCAGGGCACGCTGCCGGAGGTTTTATCTTCAATCATTTCCTTGATGATCCCATCCGTCTGGATTTTGGCATATGCTTTCTGAGCTTTTGGACTAAGGGAAGACAGCCCGACCAGTACACGTTCTTTGCCGCCACTGAAGGAAGTAATGGATTTTGTATTGAAATCTTCAGGATTCCTGAGAATTCTTTGCAATAAGGTGTTATATTTAATGCTTTCCAAGTCGGCGGCTTCTTCTATTGTTAGAAAGATATCTTCAGGCAAACTCTTTCCTCCTTCCCTGGTTGTCGACGCCTAGTTTACGTAGTAAAATTGAAGTGTAAGTGTCGGTTCAACCGACCTTTGTTTCCTGGCACTGTGCTGTTGCTACCGGCATAGTGCCTTTTTCCTCCTTCTTGTGTAATTCAAATAACAGGGTGAGACGTTTTTCAAGTTCATCCTGCACTGTATTCATGATTTCTTTGATTCCCTGCTGTTTTGCTTTTAAAATCGTGATCTCGTTTTCGATCGAAAGTATTTCTTCCTTCTTTTGAAGGACTTCTGTCTGCAGGTATTCCACTAAGAAATCTGTTTTTGCAATCTGAACTCTGATATCTGTCACTTTTTCAGATGCCCGGTTTAACTTCATTGGCAACATATTTCATCTCCTTTCTAGGCTGCTTCCTTAATATCTAGAACAGCAGCTATGAGGTCCCTGTATTTCGTACCAGGACGGCTTCCATAAAGGATTTCGCTGAACCGGTTCATAGGAATATTGTGTAGTTCACAAAATTCACTCTGGGTCATCCGTATTTCTAGCAGTTCCTGTTTGACTTTGACACCGAACGGGGTCAGCTCTTTAAGTCTCATGACTCATCACCTCCCATATGTTTAAATATTCTCATTTGTGGAAAATTACTTTATAGGATTTTTTCGACAAACGTTGAACCTTGATGTGTCCATATTAAGGTTCTTTATTACTCCCTTCCTCAAATATTCCGACAAAAATTAACATTGTGCGTTTGCCGGTCCTATGTTACGCTTGTCTCGTGGAAATTCTTCCCTATAACTATTATATGCGCATATCTGGGTTATTGCAAGAACAACATGCGCATATATGGGGTGAAATTTGGTTATAATATGATTTATCTCATTTATGCGCATATATGATTATAGGAGGGACTTGCCTAAGATGAATTTAGTAGATTCATTTAAAACAGCGCTCGGAATAAGACTGAAGTCTTTAAGAGAGCGCTTTGGCGATGGCAAATTATCGCAAGCTGACCTTGCTAAATTACTACCCAATGTATCCCGCGCAAATCTGGGCCGAGTAGAAATTGGTGAAGTAATGCCATCGGCTATATTTATTAAAGATGTTGCTGAATTTTTTAATATATCAGCAGACTGGTTGCTAACCGGCAAAGAGTATGAAATATCTCAAACTTTTTTGGATCCAGACCTTCAAAGATTGATTGACGCTTATAATCTTTTAGATAAAGAAAACCGGCAAGCATTAAAGGCTTATACCGCATTGCTCGTATCGCACAGACATCTTGATATATTAGAAGAAACATTGAAACAAACACGATCTCTGGATCGTGCCCCTGAACTAGATGTTATAAAAGAAGAAAAAAGCGTCTACCTGCCGATCTTAGGAACAGCTGCTGCCGGTATGCCGATCATGGCAGATGAGTTTCTAGAGGGATTCCTGCCGGTGCCAGCCAAGAAAATCAAAAAGAATACTTACATTGTGCGAGCACAAGGCGAGAGTATGATCGACGCCGGGATCCAGAACGGTGACCTGGTCATGATCATTCCGCAGCCGGCAGTTGAGCAAGGTGAAATTGCTTTGGTAAAAGTGGACGGAGATGTCACAATAAAGAAGTTTTACTGGTACGATCACGAAGTCCGATTGAGGCCTGCTAATAAAACAATGGAAGATATAGTAGTAACCGACCTGGCTAAAGTGAAAGTACTTGGTAAAGTTGCTGGAATAATACCGGCGGCAGAAGCAAACATAACTATGCAATATGAATTCAATGGAGAAGAAGATCAATAAGACTTTTTTTTAGTCCCTTTTGTGGAAATGATTCCACATTTAGAAAATTGAAATCGGAGGAGTTAATATGGGGCTACGTGATTTTTTTAGACCTGTTTCCAAACAGGCGAATGGAACAAACAATAAGAAACAGCAGCGCTCCCATCGAGTTGAAGATTTATTTGAGTATGAGATAGTATTAGGAACTCTTGATGATCGAATGTGTGAAACATGTGCAGCTCACGACGGAGAACGTATCCCTGCTGGCTCTTTTAAACCTTTCCATGATGGCTGCCGTTGTACTACTGTTGCTTCTTTCGGTGATGATCGTGATTATACTAGTTCTCGTGGTTATCGAGATCCTAAAACACGGAAGTGGGAGATTGGTCCGTATATGAGCTATTCCGAATATAAAGAAAAATTTTTAGGCGGTAATGAAGAACAACAATAAGACTTTTCTTAGTCCTTTTTATGGAAATGATTCCGTAATAAATAATAAAACCCGTCTCATTTTTCGAGACGGGTTTTTGCATAATATTTGTCATTTTGTAATGTGACAATTTTTTTTGATAATATGGTATAATTAACCAAGATAAGTTAAGGAGTTGAACAGAAGTGTATCTATTAGCAATACTTTTACCCCCTGTAGCGGTCTTATTATGCGGTAAACCTATTCAAGCCCTGATTAATATTGTGCTGACTCTTATATTTTGGGTTCCAGGTGCGGTTCATGCAATTCTGGTTGTTAGAGAATACAAAGCGGATAAAAGGATTAAAACACAAACTGAAAGTATCATCAGGGCAAATGCTATAAATAAATAAGATTAATAACCGCAGAAAGCCCTCTTCTCGATTTGAAGTGGGCTTTCGTTTTTGATGCTGGTTTTTCACTTACTTTTTGTCATTTTGCAATGTGACAATTTTATGGTGGGTAAAATCGCTGAAACCGTTGGTAAATGGGCAATATGACAGCTTTTTTAAAAATATCAATTTTGTCACATTGCTTTTTCAATATTTTGCCGGAGAATTTGCGATATTATTAACGGGTAATTCATCTAGCGTTAATGGCTCTAACGCCCGATAATACTGAGTTTTCTAACATCAGTGTTAACCACTTACTAACGCATTAACGCCAATTTCTAACGGCGGTAACATATATTTTTCCCGAGCGTTTATGCTAAAATAAAAACAAGGCATAAAAAACGCTCTGTTCCTTTAAAAATGCTACTTCCAGCGTTCTCAATGCCTTTTCTTTTTGAAATATCCATAAAATGTATATTCAATTAATTCTGCAAAAGAATTTCCGTTATCGTCTGTTGAAAACCGTTTATTCCCACGTATTTCCGTGATTACCCGTCTTGTTCTTACATACTATTGTTTTGCAGAAATTCCTGCGAATCTACATAAATTTTTTCATTTTTTCATTTTGGCGAGAGACGAATGGAGAGACGATTTTTTCATTTTTTCATTTGGTGAGCGGTCAAAGTAAATGCAACCTTTGACAGAGTAAATATAGTGGGGTTTCATTGAGTCTGTCAAAATACTGGGAATAACAGGTATAGTACCTGTTAAAAATAGCCGATTCAGATTATATGGAGCGAAAATCTGCCAGCCGAGTTCTAAAAAAGAGTATACTAATAAAAGGGGTACCCGGAAACCGTTTTTCGGACAGAGTAACCGCGTCCCCCTGATCAGGATCGGTATGGATGTGTTCTGCGGGTTAAATGATACTGAAATTATTTTTTCAAAAGCGACGGCTTCAGCAGGATTTTATTAGCAGGAATCCTGCTGATTCCCAGGTTTTTAAGGACATCATCGTACCCGTAGATGAAACTAAACACATCCAACGGCGATTTGTCGCCCAGTTTCTCCCTGGAATAGGAGTTGATATGCGACATCATAAGGTCAATATCCCCTTGGCACAGGGCGTCAAACGATGTGCCTTTGGGCAATATTTTCCTAATGAACTCGTGGTTCAACTCCACGTTGGGCTTCTGGTATGATGCGAATGGGTCGCAGTAGTACAGCCGCGTCCTGCGGCGGCCCTGTGCATCATACTCCAAAGCTTTCGGGTTTGAAAACTCTGAACCGTTGTCAGCGAGGCAAACGGAAAGAA
>NZ_MCHF01000013.1:0-1221 GCF_001707455.1 Dehalobacter sp. TeCB1
TGACCTGTCCCCCAAAAAATGTGCAAGCTTTATTTAGAGAAATCGAATAAAATAAGCACATGGGGGATGAGAAAATGAAAAAATATCCGGAAGAAAAAATCATAGCCATTCTGAAAGAAGTAGAAGCCGGAGCCAAGGTCGCTGAAACCTGTCGTAAATATGGGATCAGCGATGCCACCTATTACAACTGGAAAACGAAGTATGCTGATCTTGAATTATCTGAACTCAAACGCTTACGGGCTCTGGAAGAGGAGAACAACAAACTGAAAAGGATTGTTGCTGACCAGGCATTGGATATTCAAGCATTAAAATATGTGATTGAAAAAAAGTATTAAAGCCCGAGGTCAAGAGAAGAATCGTGAATGACATGCGGAAAAGCTTTGGGCTTTCCATAAATCGCTCATGCAAGCTCTGCAGAATAAGCCGGACAAGCTATAGGTATATAAGCAGACGTACAGATGATGGTCCCATAATAGAAAAGCTTACTGAACTTGCACAGAAAAAACGTCGATATGGCTGCCGAAGACTTCATGAGATTTTACGCCGGGAAGGATTAGTCGTCAATCATAAGAAGACGGAACGGTTATATCGAAAAGCCGGTTTATCCTTAAGGATAAAGAAAAGGAAAAAACTATCCGGTGCACTAAGATTGTCTCTTCCTACGCCCAGCAGAAGCAATCAAATCTGGGCCATGGACTTTGTCTCAGAATCCCTTGCCAGCGGCAGGAGATTCCGCTGTTTAAACATTATTGATCTGTACACCCGGGAATGCATAAGGATAGTCGTTGATTCATCCATAAATGGAGCTAGAGTTGCTAAAACCCTGGATATGTTAAAAGAGCTGCGTGGATTACCGGAGACGATCATTACCGACAATGGAAGTGAATTTACCAGCAAGGCCATGAGCATCTGGACTGGGGCCAATAACGTCAACATAGCCTTTATCCGACCAGGTAAACCAATGGAAAATGGATTTATTGAAAGCTTTAACGGAAAGTTCCGGGACGAGTGTCTCAATGAACAATGGTTCACCAGTCTCAATGACGCTCGGGTAAAGATTGAAGCCTGGCGTGAAGAATATAACGAGCGCCGTCCTCATTCCTCCCTCGGAATGAGGAGTCCTAGAGAATTTGCTCAAGCAACTGAAAACCAACGAGATTCCGTCGCATAAAGTGGATTAACCTCTAAATAGAATTTGCACTGAGTTTGGGGTAAGGTCAC
>NZ_MCHF01000014.1:0-105922 GCF_001707455.1 Dehalobacter sp. TeCB1
TATTTCAAGAAATTCTTCTCGTTTCGTTTTCTTCCGTCGGTTTGAGTATTCTATATCCGAAAAGGTTTGTTGCCCCATTTTTACCACCTGTTACTGTTTTCTTTAATTTTACCATTTTTTTGTCCGGGGGGCGATTTAATCAGTGTTTCCTTAGAAAAAAGATTTTAGAATAAAACTAAAAATATGATATATAATGAGTTTTTTCGTGCCCTAAGGACATTTTACAATTAAAAGACTTGATTTCGAGGCAAAAGTTCATTTATAATAAACAAGGTAAAGTATCAAATACGTGTTACTGTGCCAAACATAGATGTATATACTTGTATAGCTTGGAAAAAGGGACCATGCATCCGTTTGGTCGGTACAACGAATAATCCTGAGGGGGAGACAACGTGTATAAGGTAGTCAAAAGAAGGCAGTTGGCGGACATTATTACACTGCTGGAAGTAGAAGCTCCGGAAGTCGCCAAAAAAGCCCAACCCGGCGAATTTGTCATTGTTCGACAAAATGAGGAATCTGAAAGGATCCCTTTGACCATCATGGACTTTAATCGGGATAAAGGGACAATCACCATCGTCATCCAGGAAGTAGGCTATTCATCCAATCTGATTACCCGGATGCAGGAAGGGGATTCTTTTGTTACATTTGTAGGTCCGCTCGGACAAGCCACCGAAATCGAGAATTACGGTACGGTTCTGTGCATTGGCGGCGGCGTGGGCGTCGCGCCGGTTCATCCGATTGCGCGCGGCCTGAAAGAAGCAGGCAACAAGGTCATCTCCATTCTCGGAGCAAGAACTAAAGACCTGCTGATCCTCGAAGACGAAATGCGGGCTGTAAGTGATGAAGTCATCATTACAACCGATGACGGGACTTATGGTATGAAGGGTTTTGTCACGCACGGCATTCAGTCCGTTTTGGATCAGGGCATCAAAGTTGATGCGATCTGGGCGATTGGTCCGGTCGTTATGATGAAATCCGTAGCGAATTTCACCAGACCTCTTGGTATTAAGACCATCGTCAGTATGAATCCTGTCATGGTCGACGGAACAGGTATGTGCGGCGCCTGCAGACTCGATGTCGGCGGCGAAACCAAATTTGCCTGTGTTGACGGGCCGGAATTTGACGGCCACAAGGTAGATTTTGACCTGGCCATGAAACGTTCGGCCTTCTTTAAAAACGAAGAAGCTGTCGCTTACGGTAAAGTCAAGTGCCAGTGTGCAAAGGAGGGCAAATAATCATGGCATCAAAAGCACCACGACATGATATGCCCTGTCAGGACCCGATTGTCCGGGGGAAAAATTTCAGCGAAGTTGCGCTGGGATACACGGTAGAGACTGCTGCAGAAGAGGCCAAACGCTGCATTCAGTGCAAGAAGCCAAAATGTGTGGAAGGCTGCCCGGTAGGGGTAGATATTCCGCAGTTTATCAATAAAATAGCCGAGGGTGAACACCTCGAAGCTGCGTCCATCTTAAAAGGTAAAAATACCCTGCCGGCAATTTGCGGACGTGTCTGCCCGCAGGAATCCCAGTGTGAAGCCCAGTGTATCCTTGGCGTAAAGGGCGAACCGGTTGCAATCGGCCGTTTGGAGCGCTTTGCAGCGGATTACGAAATGGCCAACGGCACAAGCAAATTAGAAAAAGCAACGCCGTCAGGCAAAAAAGTAGCCGTCATTGGTGCTGGTCCTGCCGGACTGACCTGTGCAGCTGAGCTTGCCCGCAAAGGCCATGCCGTAACCGTTCTGGAAGCCTTGCATGTGGCCGGCGGCGTACTGATGTACGGAATTCCTGAATTCCGTCTGCCGAAAGCCATTGTTCAGAAAGAAATCAACAGCTTAAAAGATATGGGCGTCGAAATCCTGGTTAACCAGGTTGTCGGCAAAGTCACTTCTGTTCAGGAGTTGCTGGCAAACGGCTATGATGCCGTATTTATCGGCACCGGCGCTGGATTGCCATACTTTATGAAGATTCCGGGTGAAAATTACAACGGCGTATATTCCGCCAATGAGTTTCTGACCCGGTCGAACCTGATGAAAGCCTATGATTTCCCGAATCATGCGACCCCGATCAAAGTAGGGGAGCAGGTCGCGGTACTTGGCGGCGGCAACGTGGCCATGGACGCAGCCAGAACAGCACTTCGTCTCGGCGCCAAAGACGTATACATCGTTTATCGCCGTTCCATGACCGAACTGCCGGCGCGTGTTGAGGAAGTGCATCATGCTGAGGAAGAAGGCATTCAATTTAAGATCCTGACCAATCCGATTGCGATCAATGGTGATGAAAACGGTAATGTCAAGAGCATGACCTGTCTGAAATATGAGCTGGGTGAGCCGGATGCATCCGGACGCCGCCGTCCGGTAGCGATTGAAGGTTCCGAGTTTGACCTGCCGGTGCAGACCGTCGTAGTCTCAATCGGGCAGGGACCGAATCCGCTCGTGACCACCACGACAGCAGGTTTGGAACTGAACAAGTGGGGGAACATCGTAGCCGATGAGACGACCATGGCGACCTCGATTCCGGGTGTGTATGCCGGCGGAGACATCGTGACCGGCGCAGCCACTGTCATTCTGGCAATGGGCGCTGGAAAAACGGCTGCAGCTTCGATCGACGCGTATTTAATGACAAACTAGCTGACTGTAACACAACTTAGCCCTAAATAAAAGACGTCATATTGAAGTGCACCCCAAATGTTGGACAAAAAAATCTAGCATTTGGAGGTGCACTTTTAGCACCATCCAAAAAAATGTAAAAAATTTAAAAACTATCACGTAAAGTACTTGTATACTCATGTGATTTGTGATATATTGTACATGTCGGACGGTGGTATGACCACCTGACAAGTTACAATAGGATGAACGGAAACTTTATTTAATTCGGTGTCCAAAAAATTATTATAGAAAATGGCCGGTACGTGTTCAGCCGGTCATTTTTCATTAATGTTTGACTTATGCCTGATTAGAGAGTATATTTTTTATAGGCTTCGAAAGACTTTTGAAACATTAGAGTCTTTTTTCAGTGAAACGAAGGCGACTGCCAAAAGGCTTGGCATCAGCCAAGTTTTCTAAAAATGAGAGCAGGTGAGAAAACTGGACGGTGACGGTTCCTACGGAGGAATAGAAATCTACAATAGTATAAAGCAGGAAAAAGTCTTAGTTTTCTTACGATTTTTTGAACATTGAAAATAGTTCTGTCATCAAGCAGATAGCGTTGATCATTTGATTCTGAGACTTTCTTCCTGCGGAAAACGGGGGGAAGCTGTGCTCAGAATCTATAAAAATGATGGAATTAATTACCAGGAATATGACCTGAACAGCCTGACGCGAAATGCCTGGGTCAACCTTGTTAATCCCGCGTCAGATGAACTTGTTCTGATTGCGGAAAAAACCAACTGCCCGCTTGATTTTCTTAAAGCGGCGCTTGATGAAGAAGAACGTCCGCGTATTGAAATCGAAGATGATTCTGCGCTTATTCTTATTAATATACCGGTCATGTTAAGTGAGACGAGTTATGACACGTTGCCTTTGGGTATCGTTATAACGACTGAAAACATTATCACGGTCTGTCTCGAAAATAACCCCGTTGTTCTCGAATTTAATGAGTATAACCGGCGGTCTTTCAATACGGCCAAGCGAACAAGGTTTTTGTTTCAGATCCTCTACAAGTCGGCAACGTATTATTTAAGATATCTGCGCCAAATCAGCAGGTTAAGTGAACAAATTGAAGTGGATCTGCGCAGAACCATGAAAAACAAAGAACTATTCGAACTGATGGATCTCCAGCAGGGTTTAACCTACTTTACTTCCTCGCTTCGTTCCAATGGCATTGTTATGGACCGGCTGCTGCGTATTCGCTCAAATAATCAGTGCCGGCATCTCATTCAGATTCATGAAGAAGATGAGGATTTGCTGGAAGATGTCATCATTGAAAATAATCAGGCTGTTCAGATGGTTGAGATGTACAGCAGGATCTTTACGAATCTGACAGATACGTTTGCATCCATTATTTCGAACAACTTGAATATGGTCATGAAATTCTTAACGTCGATGACGATTATTTTAGCGATTCCGACGATGATCGCAAGTTTCTGGGGAATGAATGTCAATGTCCCTTTCCGCGATTCAAATCCATATGGGTTTGGCTTCGTCGTGGCGATTGCTGCGCTGGTTACGGGAACTGCGGTATATATCCTGATTCGGAGGAAGATATTATAAGAAAAGATATTCAGTCTAAGATGGCGCTTCATTTGAGGCGCTTTTCCTATTGCTCGGGAAAAATGATAAAAAAATACCACCAATAGTCTGTGAGCTATCAGCAGTATACGAATACAAAAGATTCTTTACAAAAATGACTAAGTAAGAACAGAACATTACCGGTCAAAATAGATGTTTTTGCTGCTCGCATTCAGCGGGATTGCGACAGCGATATCCCCCTCAATTAACCCTATTTTTTTCGCAACGGCGCCTGCGGAATACATGATGCGGTTATCCGCGTTGAGTGTTCCGGCTGTCTTTACGGCTGATCCGAGCGCAATACCCAGGTCAATCAGGCGCCAGGGACAAAGCGGACCGTTAAATTCCGGCCCTTGCGCGACAGCTTCGAGCATCGCGCAGTTTGGATGGCCGCAGGCGCCGCAGTTTAAGCCGGCATGTTTGGCATTCTTCAGAGACAGTAAAACCAGCGCCTGAGAATTACGTATATTGGCAGCATCACGGTTGAAAAATTTCTTCCCGTTTTCCTCGCTGCACTTCGACATTTCATCGGCCAGATAAGTCAGTACAGATGATTCTGTAATGACCTTTACGTTTATGTAATCCTGTCCTTTTGCTTTCGGAGCAGTGACTGCGGACAAAGCCATAAGCTCTGCTACTGTTTTCATAATTTCCATATTTCTGCTTCTCCCTTCAAAATTGTGCGCTGTTCTAGTGTTTTTGGTATTTTGTAAGTATAATAGTACTATTATTATAACGAATTACCAGAACTTTGTAAAAATCTGCACGCCATTATATCCATATTTTTAAGATTGACAAGGATATTTAAAGGGTATTTAAATGAGGTGGAACTGATTTGACTGAAAGAATACTGACAGTATCGGAAGTCAACCGGGAAATCAATGACGCGCTGAAAAAACATAACGGTTTATGGAATTGCTGGGTGACAGGCGAGATATCTAATTTTAAAGATCATATTCCATCAGGTCACTGGTATTTTACATTGAAAGATAAAGAAGCCGGCATTAAAACCGTAATGTTTAAAACCAGGAATCTGACGGCCGGTTTTCAGCCTCAAAACGGAATGAAGGTGTCGATCCGGGGAAGTATCCGTCTTTATGAAAAAGACGGCAGCGTCCAGCTGTATGCGGAAGAAATCTACCCGAGCGGCCTCGGTGCTTTATACCTGGCATTTGAACAGCTAAAGAGCCGCTTGGCTGCCGAAGGACTGTTCGCCGCAGAGAAAAAGAAACCGATTCCAAGATTTCCTTCGAGGGTGGCCATTGTGACCAGTTCTACCGGAGCAGCGCTGAAGGACATCTTGCACATTGCCCGAAGACGCAATCCATTGGTTTCTTTAATCATTATTCCTTCTGCGGTTCAGGGTGAGGCAGCACCGGGAGAAATCGCCCGAGCTATTCAGCGGGCCAATCATTACGGAGAGATTGACCTGCTGATTGTCGGCAGGGGAGGCGGTTCCCTGGAAGAACTATGGGCTTTCAACACTGAGGAGGTGGCAAGAGCCATTGCCGCTTCCAGCATACCGGTGGTTTCTGCTGTCGGTCATGAAGTCGATTATACGATTGCGGATTTTGTTGCCGATTTAAGAGCACCGACGCCGTCAGCTGCTGCAGAATTGGTCATTCCGGTCCTTAACGAATTGAAAGACGGTATCCGTTATTATGAAGAAAAACTCACACAAAGGATCCAAAGCGTTCTGCGAACCAAAAGGCATAAAGTGGAAGAACTGATGTCCAACTCTGCTTTGGCCCGCCCGGGCTGGCGTGTCGAACAGTCCAGACAGAATCTGGATTATCTCTCCACGCGTCTTGTCGAGGGAATGACTGGATTTCTGACAGAAAAAAATGGTATACTTAGGTTGTTAAGCGCGAAAATTGACTTATTAAGTCCCTTAAATATACTGGGAAGAGGATATTCGTTAGCCTAT
Source organism: Dehalobacter sp. TeCB1 (assembly GCF_001707455.1). NCBI lineage: Bacteria > Bacillati > Bacillota > Clostridia > Eubacteriales > Desulfitobacteriaceae > Dehalobacter > Dehalobacter sp. TeCB1. The sequence goes on from NZ_MCHF01000014.1 coordinate 6,153, forward strand.
GATATCGAGGGGAAATTAATCAAAACGGTAAGACAGGCCGCAGCAGGGGACGCTTTATCCGTGCGGCTCAGTGACGGGACATTAATCTGCGAAGTTACAGATATAGAAGAACTTCAAGCTTCAAACGATTCAAACGTCAAGAGAGGGTTACCATGAAAAAGAATAGCGATAAAGAAGCCTTCACCTTCGATAAAGGGATTGAAAGGCTGGAGCAAATCATTAATGATCTGGATCAGAACAATGTGCAGCTCGAGCAGTCCCTGGACTTGTTTGGGGAAGGAGTTAAGCTGATCAAACAATGTAACGGCCTTCTGGATTCGGCCGAAGCAAAGGTCAAAGTGTTGTTGGAAAATAGTAAAGGCGAACTGGTTGTAACCGATCAAGATTAGGAGTACAGACAGAAAATGTTTAAAGAACGCTATCATGACTATTTGGAGATGGTTGAACAATATCTCAATCATTTGCCGCTGGATCGGAATATCCTGGCCAGGAGTATGAACTATTCCCTGGTCGGCGGAGGTAAAAGGATTCGGCCCGTATTGGCTCTGGCCTGTGCGGAGCTTGTCGGCGGCCGTCCGGAAGAGCTTGTGTCAGAAGCAGCTGCGATCGAGCTTATCCACACCTATTCCCTGATTCATGACGATCTTCCGGCCATGGATGATGATGATTATCGCCGAGGTAAACTGTCTAACCATAAAGTGTTCGGAGAAGCGGGAGCCATTTTGGCGGGTGATGCCTTGCTTACGCTTGCTTTTGAGCTGCTGGCCGGACCTTCGGCAATAGAGGCTCAGAATAAATTAAGGGTCATCAGAGAGACCGCTCAAGCCGCGGGCTGGCAGGGCATGGTCGGCGGGCAGAGCCTGGATACGCTTGGAAACCTAGAAAACAGTACGCTGGCTGATATCGAGCAGGTCCATCATTTAAAGACCGGCGCTCTTCTGAAGGCTTCAGCTCGTCTTGGCGCAATTCTAGGCGGAGGATCGGAACCGGAGATTGAAATCCTGACAAGCTATGCTTTATACTTGGGATTAGCCTTTCAAATCAAAGATGATATTCTTGATGTTGTAGGAGAAAGTGCGGTTATCGGTAAATCCGCCGGTAAGGACCAGAGATCCGGCAAACCAACCTATCCGTCGCTGCTGGGGCTTGAGGGGGCCAGGGAACAACTGGAAAAAACGATCTTTCTGGCGAAAGAATCCCTATCTTGTTTTGGCCCGAAAGCAGCGTTTTTATTATCGCTGGCTGACTACACCGCTGAAAGAACAAACTAGATAAAAATGACGAATGACGGGAACAATGACAGAAACATCATCATGATAGAAAAAATTAATCAGGATGAGAGAGGATGATTCATCTCCATGAACCCAGTCTCTTCGATATTGAACAACAATATCATGTGGGTTTCGCTTTTTGCCTGGATACTTGCCCAATTTTTAAAGATCCTGATCAATTTTGTGATTGAGAAGGAATGGGATTTTGATCTTCTGACAAGTTCCGGTGGATTTCCAAGTTCTCATACAGCGATTGTCTGTGCCTTGGCCATCAGCATTGGCAAAACCGATGGCTGGGAATCTTCTCTGTTTGCGATTGCTGTTACGCTGGCTGTTATTGTCATGTATGATGCTGCCGGTGTCCGGCGCGCAGCCGGAAATCATGCCAGAATTATCAACTATCTTGTGGAATGGATGCGGCAGCACCCGACAGATTTTTTAGGTTATAATATTCAAGAGGAAAAGTTTAAGGAACTAATCGGTCATACGCCTTTTGAAGTGTTTGGCGGCGCAATTCTAGGCTGCGCAGTCGGTTTGATCTTTTAGTGACGCCAGAATGCAGCGCATTCTCATGTCGTTATTTTGAGCACGGGGTATAGGATTAGAAAGGCAGGATAGACTTTTGGTTCGCAAGAAACAAAGTGTTCGCTATATTATTACCGTATTTATTGCCACGTTTTTTATTGCTTCACTTCTGGGAAGTGGAACAGAGGCTTTTTTAAGGTTTTTTTCGGTAAGCCTGACCTGGATATTGCTCATGGTTGTGATTACGGTCGGAATCCTGTTTGATATCATCGGTATTGCGGTGACAGCTGCTGATGAAGCGCCTCACCATGCCAGGGCAGCCAAAAAAGTTTTTGGTGCCAAGCAGTCTGTCTATTTAATCAAACACGCCGATAAAGTCGCCAATTTTGCCAATGATATTGTCGGTGATATCACGGGAACATTAAGCGGGGCGATGGGCGCGACCATTATCTTAAGCTTAATCGCTAAATTTTCTGTTTTAAGTACCTGGAAGGTACTTTTAAATGTGTTGATTTTGGCCTTGATTGCTTCGCTTACTGTGACGGGAAAGGCCTGGGGCAAAACCATTGCGATTAACGAAGCAAATCGGATTGTTGATATGACCGGCAGAGTGATTGCCAGTGTGGAAAAGGTAACTGGACTGAGCATGACAAAAAATAAACGAGGAGGAAAATAATTTGCGGCTTCTGGACAAAATTGATTCTCCGACCGACCTGAAAAGCTTAAACGAAAGTGACCTGACAGTTCTGGCCGAAGAACTCCGTCAGGAGATGATAGATATTATTTCTGTGAATGGCGGTCATCTGGCATCAAACCTCGGCGTTGTGGAACTGACCCTGGCGCTGCATAGAGTATTTGACACCCCAACCGACAAGATTATCTGGGATGTTGGTCATCAGGCCTATGTTCATAAGATTCTAACCGGAAGGAAGGACGCTTTTAAGACGATCCGGCAATTTCACGGTTTGGCAGGTTTTCCGAAGAGAGAGGAAAGCGAATACGACTGTTTTGATACCGGACATGCCAGCACTTCCATCTCAGCTGCACTGGGCTTCGCCAAAGCCAGGGACATTAAGAAGGAAAATTATCATGTTGTTGCTGTGATTGGTGATGGGGCAATGAGCGGCGGGATGGCCTATGAAGCGATGAATCATGCCGGTAACAGCGACAGCAATTTAATTATTGTTTTAAATGACAACGAAATGTTTATCTCCCAGAATGTCGGCGCAATGTCCTCGTATCTGAACAAGATCAGGACAGATCCATCTTACGACAGAAGGAAGAAAGATGTCCAAAAGTTCATAAGAAATATCCCGTGTATTGGTTCCTCCATGGCCAAAGCAGCCGGAAGGGCTAAAGACGGCATTAAATATTTCTTGGTACCCGGTCTGTTGTTCGAGGAGCTGGGTCTGACCTATCTCGGGCCAATTAATGGACATGATATTGCGGCACTGGAAAAGGTTCTCCATCAGGCCAAACAAAAAAAAGGTCCGGTTCTGGTTCACATTAAGACCTGTAAGGGCAATGGGTATGAGCCGGCCAAGCAAAGCCCGGATATCTTCCATGGGGTAGGGCCATTTTCCAAAGAAACGGGTGAAATGGTTAAAAAGAATGCGCCGCCGACTTATACGGAAGTCTTTGGACGGACCATTTGTGAATTGGCGGAAGAGGATAACAGGATCGTTGCAGTTACGGCAGCCATGGGATCGGGGACAGGTCTGAACAATTTCGGCCAAAATTACCCCGAAAGATTTTTTGATGTCGGAATTGCCGAACCGCACGCGGTAACTTTTGCTGCGGCACTCGCGCTGGAGGGACTGAAACCGGTTGTTTCCATGTATTCCACGTTCTATCAGAGAGCGTATGACCAGGTCCTGCATGATGTCTGCCTGCAAAACGCCAAGGTCGTGTTTGCGGTCGACAGGGCCGGCGTCGTCGGCGAGGACGGGAAGACGCATCATGGTATATTCGATATCTCTTTTTTCAGAACGATCCCGAACCTCACCTTGATGGCACCGAAAGATGAAAATGAACTTAAACATATGATTCATACAGCGCTCACCTTGGACAACCCGGTAGCTGTCCGGTACCCGAGGTCGGCCGGTGTCGGTGTGAAGATTGATAAGGAATTCGAAACATTGCCGAAAGGCAAAGCGGAACTGCTGCGAGAGGGCCAGGATATTACCCTGATCGGTTTTGGGCCGGTTGTCAATTTTTGTATGGAGGCTGCTAAGCAGCTGGAGTCTGAAGGTATTCAGGCCGGTGTGATTAATTTGCGTTTTATCAATCCGATCGATCGGGAAATGGTGACTGCTGAGGTCCAAAAAACAGGGAGGCTGGTTACGGTTGAGGACCATATCCTCGCCGGAGGGATGGGCAGCGCGGTACTGGAAGTTCTCGAAGAAGAAGGAATTCAAGGTACAGCAGTCGAACGGATAGGATATGATGATTATGTTGAACACGGGGCAATTCCGCTTCTCCATCAAGACTGCGGCCTTACAATTGAGCATATTGTCAGTGTTTCCAGAGAACTGATGAAGAATAGATGTTAATGATTTATTAACGATTTATTAATGATTTTAAATAGATATAGAGCAAGGATGGGCATATCGTGGCCAAAAATAAATCCAGACTCGATCTTCTTCTGGTCCAAAAAGGATTGGTTGAAAGCAGAGAAAAAGCTAAAGCTTTAATTATGGCCGGAAAAGTCTATAAGGACAATCTTCGTCTTGACAAACCAGGCATCATGCTGGAAGAAGATACGGGCCTGATTGTCAAGGGAGAGATCCATCCTTACGTTTCGCGCGGAGGTCTGAAACTGGCCAAGGCGATGGACGTATTTCAGCTGGATCTGAAGGATAAGGTCATTGCCGATATTGGGGCGTCTACCGGTGGATTTACAGATTGTGCACTGCAGAATGGGGCTTCCAGGGTCTATGCGGTCGATGTCGGCTACGGTCAGCTGGCATGGAGGCTGCGCAGTGACGAAAGAGTGGTCTGCCTGGAAAGAACCAATGCACGTTACCTGACTGCTGACAGTCTCCCGGAAAAAGTAGACTGGATCGTATGTGATGTTTCATTTATTTCCCTGACCAAGATTTTTCCCTCGATGACAGCGATTCTGAAAGAAAGCGGACAGGGGCTGGTCCTCATCAAACCGCAATTTGAGGCCGGTCCAGAGAATGTCGGCAAAAACGGTGTTGTCAGAGACCCGCAAGTCCACCGGGGGGTTCTGCAAAACGTCCTGTCTGAAGCTCAAAAACAAGGATTTCTGGTCAAGGGACTAGATTTTTCGCCAATTCGCGGTCCCGAAGGAAATATAGAATTTTTAGCCTGGCTCCGCAAGGGAAATGAGCAAGAGGCAGCGGTATTCGACTGGAATCCTTGTCTGAATGAGCTTGTTCTGAAGGCTCAGGCAGGAACGGAGTGAACGGATGCGAAATAAGGTAGGGATATGGATTAACCATTCTAAAATTACGAAAGAGAGCATCACCCCTCAGCTGATTAATTGGTTCAACAGTCAGGGATGGGAAACTGTACCGGAATGGGACCAGGAGATTACGGAAGATGTTGATTTTGTACTTTCCCTTGGCGGAGACGGCACAGTCTTGAAAGCTGCCAGAGAAGCCGCCCGGTTCAACATCCCGGTTCTCGGCGTGAATTACGGCCGGCTTGGTTTTTTATGCGAGGTTGAGCGCGGCGAAATCTATTCTGCCTTAAAAAAGGTGCTGCGCAATGAATATACGGTCGATGAGAGACTCATGATGATTACTTCATATTTCAAAGACGGTCAGAAACAGCAGGATATGGTTCTGAATGATGTCGTTTTTATCCGGGACAGTGAAGAGACGCTGATAACGCTTCAGGTCAAGCTTTCCGGTGAACCGATTGCGAGTCCGCCTTCGGACGGCTTGATTATTGCAACCCCGACAGGTTCGACCGCCTATTCACTTTCAGCCGGCGGACCTGTTGTGAGTCCGGATGTTCAGGCCATGCTGATCACGCCGCTGGCTGCTCATGCGCTTTCGTCCCGGCCAATGGTCATATCAAACAAGGAAAAAATAGATATCAGTCTGACCAGAGGCAATAAATGCCGGGTGACCGTCGACGGGAAGTATCTGACGACCATGAATTCCGGAGATGCGGTCCGGATTGAGACGGCTCCGATCAAAGCAAGATTTATCCGGCTTGGAGGAAGGAGCTTCCCGAAGGTTGTCCGGGAGAAACTCCGGGACCGCTGGCATGAATCATGAGATGAACGGTGTCTTTAATCCGAAGGGAATCGAAAATACGCAGACAATGTTAAAAATGTATCTGCAGCACCTTATCCAGCCGGGAGATCAGGTGATTGATGCTACGGCAGGACGCGGCAAGGACACCCTTTTTCTGGCGGAATGCGTGGGTCCTGAAGGCCGGGTGTTTGCGTTTGATATTCAGGAAGAAGCTATCCAATCAACCCGGGAACTGCTCGCAGCGCATAAGATGCTCGACAGGGTAGCCTTATTCCAGGAGAGTCACACAGAGATTGGGCGCCTTGTTCCGCAAGGAATCAGAGCTGCCGTTTTTAATCTCGGATATTTGCCCGGGAGCAGTCAGACAATCATTACCGGGCCGGAGACAACGCTTCGGGCGGTAAATGATACATTGAAGCTGCTGGTTGCCAAAGGGGCCATCATGTTGACCGTCTATCGCGGACACAGCCGCAGCTTGGAAGAAGCAAATACACTGAATGCCTATGCAGCAGAACTGTCCAAGAAGGATTTTCATGTCCTGCAGGGAATGTATCTAAATCAAGGTGAGACATCTCCATATTGGCTAACAATTCAGAAGAACAGAGGTGATCATTCATGAAAAGCCGCCGTCAGAAAAAAATCCAGGAACTGATTACCAATGAACCGGTTAAAACGCAGGAAGAATTAGCGCAAAGGCTGCTCGAAGAGGGCTTTCATGTCACACAGGCCACTGTTTCGCGGGATATCAAGGAGATGGGTCTGATCAAGATATCCGGCTCGGACGATGAATACCGCTATGCCATTCAGGCTGAAGCGCATCCTCCCGGGTATCAGGAAAGATTGAAACGAATGTTCAAGGAAGTCGTGATCTCGTTCGACAGCAGCGAAAACATCATTGTGATCAAGACCATACCGGGAAATGCGCAGGCGATGGCGTTGCTGCTTGACAATATTGGCTGGAAAGAAGTGATCGGCACTGTAGCCGGTGATGATACCATCTTTCTTCTGATCAAACCTAAAGAACAAATAGAAATCATTCTGGAAAGACTAACCGAACTGAGCTGAACCATGCCTTAAAATCATGGATTGACTGCGTATGGCAAAGAGGAGGAGACCTATGCTCGTAGAACTTCGCATCAAAGATTTTGCACTGATGGAAGATGTCCATTTGGTTTTTGATAAAGGCTTGTCTGTTTTTACTGGGGAGACAGGAGCCGGAAAATCCATGCTGGTCGATGCGCTGGGTTTGCTTCTGGGCGGAAGAGCCAGCAATGAATTTCTGCGGCATGGCAAGGACAAAGCGTGTGTGGAAGGGATTTTTTCCAATCTGCCGCTGAAATTGACTGAAATGTTGCAGGACGAAGGATATCCGCTCGAAGATGATCTGCTATTTCTGTATCGGGAAATCAATGATTCCGGCCGGAATGTCTGCCGTGTTCAGGGCAGAACCGTCCCGTTATCCCTGTACCGGACATTCTGTGAAGGACTCGTAGACATTCACGATCAGATGGAGCACCAGTCACTGCTGCAGGCCGAAACCCAAAGGGAGCTCTTAGACAGTTTCGGCGGCGAGGAGCATTTAAAACTGCTGAAACAAGTCAGGGACGCGGCTGTCAATTACCGGAACACCATGTCCAGAGAAAGAGAACTCCTGCGTTCGGAGCGGGACAGGGAGAAAAGGGAAGAAATACTGCGTTACCAGATTGAGGAGATTGACCGGATTGCACCGGTTTCCGGGGAAGAGGAATCTCTGGAACAGGAGAAAAAGTTTCTGCTGAATGCCGAGAAGATCGTCAGTCTTGTCAATGAAGCCTATGATGAACTATATGCCGGAACCAAAGAAGCCTCTGATTCTGCTTTTGATATGATTGGGTCAGCCACGGAAAAAATGGGGGAACTCTCGGCGCTTGATCCTGAGATTGAGGAGCTGCATAAGAACCTTGAAGAAATCTATTTTAGTCTCGAAGATTATGTGACCAAACTGCGGTCGTATAAAGACAAGCTGGATTTTGAACCGGGAAGGCTTGACGGAATTGAAACCCGCCTGATTGATCTCGGGAAGCTCAGAAAATACGCGTATACGATTGAAGCTGTTTTGGAAAGACGGGTTGAAATGGAAGAAGAACTTGAAGAAATTACCCATCTTCAGGATGAAAAGGAAAATATCCGGCGCGAAAAGAAAGAAGCGCTGACAACGTATAATAATCTGGCGGAGGAACTTAGCCTGAACCGCGGGATCCAGGCTGAACGAATTGAAAAGGGCCTGGCAGACGAATTGCTCGATTTGGGACTAAACGAGGCCAGGATTGAAATCATATTCTCACCAGTCACCGAACCGTCGCCCGAAGGTGCGGAACAGATCGAATTTTATTTTTCCGCGAATGTCGGAGAACCTCCCAAGCCTTTGGCCAAAGTGGCTTCAGGCGGAGAAATGGCCAGGATCATGCTGGCTTTCAAAAGCTTATTATCGAAAGTGGAAACTGTGGATACGTTTGTTTTCGATGAAGTGGACAGCGGAGTCGGCGGCAGAACGATCATGAAGGTCGCTGAAAAGCTTGAAAAAATATCTGAGAACAGACAAGTGCTCTGCATTACCCACTCGGCCCCTATCGCGGCATTTGCCGACAGCCATTTTGGCATTGATAAAGTCGTTGTGGAAGACCGGACACAGACCAAAGTCAATCGGCTTGGCGAAAGTGAAAGGGTCCAGGAAATGGCCCGAATGCTTGGCGGTGAAAGAGTCGCGCTAAGCCTTGCGGAGGAATTATGGCAGCAGGCCAAAAAATAGTTAAAAATGTAATAAAAAAAGTGCCCTGTTATTTCGCATACAAAAGCGATAACAGGGTACTTTTTAAATACGGGCTTCCTTTACGACTTCCTTAAGTTTTGTTTATAAAGGTAATCGATCAGTACGACAATCCCGCCTACGAACAAGTTTAAATAATAGATGATGAATCTCCAGAGCATGATCGCATAGATCATAACACTGGAAGGGAAAACCAGCCCGAATATCAGGTAAAATCCTCCCTCGGATGCTCCGGCATTTCCAGGCGTCGGAATGTAATTAATCGCCATGTAATGCAAAGACTGCACAGCAAGAATATCAAACAGGGACGCGTCTCTTAAACCAAATGACAGATAGACAAAATAGGTTACGCAAAAGTACACGATGACTTGAATCAACGTATAGAGACAGGTTAGAAGCAGAGCTTTGCGGTCTCTCAGGAACAAGCGCAGAGAACTTCTGTATTCCTCAATATGTCTGGAAAAGATTTGATCGTTCATATTCTTGGCCAGTTTGATTTTATGAAGCAGTCTTAAGATCAGAAGGAAGACCTTTTTCACAATCAAACTGTTGTAACAGAGCAAAAGCAGAGCCAGCGTCGATATGATATTGATCATAAAACCTATAGCAATGAAGGTTTTGCTGACAGCACCCTGCTCAAAGATAAAATCATACTTAAAAATAGCCATAACCAAGGCGAAGGCAGTCACAATAATATGATAGATCGTAAATTTATTGATCGTGACGGATGAAGCCAGCCCCAGCGGGATTTTATAGTCATTTTTCATCGTATAGACCTGCGCGACAGGCTGTCCTCCTCCAGAAAAAGGAGTAATGGAACTATAATACTGTCCGATCAGCGCTATTTTCATATACTGCCAAAAACGGATACCTTGATCAGAGATCTCAACAATCACTTTAATAATTAACGCATCAAAAAACCAAAAAAGGACCATGCAGACAAATGCCAGGAATAACAGTCCTCCATCAGTTATGGCGATCAGGTGAGGTATAATACTAAATTTTGAACTGGAAATCAATATCCAGACGGTCACTGCAATGACCAGGGCTGTAAAGAAATAATTTACAAATATTTTTTTCATGTTTGTTTCCTTTTATAAGCATTGTAAAGCCTATTATAACCCAACAAATGACAAGAGTGCTAGCTTTTGTCATTTGTTTATTTCGCCATAAATTTAAGAAATCCTAGAAAACATTTCACAGGATGAAACCTTTTTATAAGGGAAATCTAATACTGCAATAAAAAATTTTATTGTATCTCTGCAGAGAAAAAAATACGTGAGGAGGGTGAAAAACTGAAGGGAAAAAACGGTTTGCATAAAAAACTAACCCGTATTATTTTCCGAATAGGAATTCTCCTCGTTTTTACCCTTAGTATTCAACAAATTGCAGGATTCTATCAGAAAACAGAAACCAGTCGTTTTTACCCGGTAATTAATTATCTCGATTTTTTTTCAGCAGGCAAGGAAGTCAATAAAGCACGGCCATCCGTTGTTCCAGGCGGACAATCCATTGGAGTGACCTTGCAGACCAAAGGAGTCTTGGTCGTAGGATATGCTCCGATCACGAACAAGGAAGGCAAACAGTCTTATCCTGCAAAGGATTCTGGAATAGAAGTCGGGGACATCATTTTAAAAATTAATGGCATCACAGCAACGAATGATTTTCAGGTAGCACAGGAAATCGATAAAAAATGCAAAGAAAACAAAACCATTGTGCTTGAGATCAAACACAAAGAAAAAATTCTGGAGAAAAAGATTCAGCCGGTATTCTGCTCAGAAACCCAACGATATCGGGTAGGGCTGTTTATCAGGGACGAGGCTGCAGGAGTGGGAACTCTGACATTTATTGAACCCAATACGAAAATATTCGGGGCTTTGGGACACGTCATCACGGATATTGATACCAATAACCAAATTGAATTAAGTGACGGCAAAATCGTCGAATCCACAATCTACTCCATTGAAAAAGGTCAAAGAGGAGACCCCGGAGAAAAAATTGGTACGTTTATGCTTCAGTCAAATTTCACCGGTAAAATTGCTAAGAATTCAGGCAGCGGGATATTTGGTATTTATGAAGGTGAAGTCCGGAATCCGTATTTCAGTACCATTGTGCCTATAGCCTGGAAATCCGAGGTTGAGGTTGGGCCGGCCAAAATCTATACGGTTTTAAAAGACAATACCATCGAAGAATTTGACATTAAAATAGAAAAAATTATGCAGTACCGGACTGACAACAAAAACATGATTATCCGGATCACCGATCCGGAATTACTGGAAAAAACCGGAGGGATCGTCCAAGGTATGAGCGGCAGCCCGATTATTCAAAATGGCAAAATTGTTGGCGCCGTTACGCATGTATTTGTCAATGATTCTACCCGGGGATACGGAATATTTATTGAGAAGATGATAGACGAATCAGGTATAATAAGTAAAGCTGCAGCCGCCCGCGAGGGCGGTTTCTTCAGTACATGCATGCTTATATTTTCTTATTATAAAAAATGGTACTTGATACTGAATATATATATTTTTCCAATAGATCAGAAGGAATTGGTAAATTCTTGTCGAAGAGTAACAGAATTGGATTTATATGTTTTTTCGGCGTATCTTTGGAAACTGGAGGATAGTTCGATGGAAACGAAAACGATAAAAGTTTTGTTGGCTGACGATAACCGCGATTTTATTGAAGTATTAAAGGAATATATAAGCAATCAAAAGGACATGGTGCTTTTGGGTGTAGCTTATAACGGAAACGACGCACTGGATATGATCAAAAAAGAGGAACCTGATGTCGTGGTCCTGGATATAATTATGCCTCATCTTGACGGATTAGGCGTTATGGAAAAACTAATAAACACGATCAAAAGGCCCAAAGTGATCATTTTAACTTCTTTTGGCCAGGAAAATATGACACAGCGGGCAGTTCAGCTGGGGGCTGATTATTACATATTGAAACCGTTTGATTTGGAAACGTTAGGGAAAAGAATACGGCAGCTGGTCGGGGTTTATGAAGCCGCTCCTTCGTTTAACAATATTTCAAATGCGATGTTATCTTCGAATATGAGCAGTGTTATCCAGGTTAACGCCAAAAATTCCAAGATGATTGAAGTTGAAGTTACCAAGATGATCCAGCAGATGGGAGTACCCGCGCATGTTAAGGGCTATCAGTATCTGAGAGATGCTATTGTCTCCGTGATCAAAGATGTTTCTCTGCTTGGTGCTGTGACCAAAGAATTGTATCCCATGATCGCCAAAAATTATGGGACGACTCCCAGCAGAGTGGAAAGGGCAATCCGCCATGCGATTGAACTAGCCTGGGACAGAGGAAATATTGATTTCATGAACAAATTTTTTGGCTATACGATTAATGTTGACCGCGGGAAACCGACAAATTCCGAATTTATCGCTATGGTCGCAGATAAGTTGAGAATTGCTGATTAATTGCCTGCTGAACTCAGCACCTCAGAATTTTATTTCGAATAAATTTCGAATAAATTCTGAGGTGTTTTAAATTGTTCAGCTATATACGATTGAATGGCGGTCTAGGTTTTGCCAAGATACTGGATGATCTGAGCCTTGTCTTCCCTGGAAGCATGATAAATTGGCTGAAGCTGGCCTTTGGAGATACCGGCCCATCGTAAATAGATAATTTGTTCGTATTGTTTTTCAAATACCGGATCAAAATATTTCAGATTTAAAATAATATAATGCTGATTGACCTGTCCGGTATCAATTCCCTGGGTCTGAATATCGACGGTGACAACTAAATCCACAGTGGAATCAGGAGAAACATAATTGGCGAGGGAGATCTGATCAACCTGGAGCGGTTCGGCATTTAAATCACTGTCTGCAAAGATGGCCTGGCAATGGAGTGAAGCTGCCGGATGCGTACCGACGTTGGTGAAATGAAAGCTGAATGTCAGATCATTTTTATGGAGGATCTCCACAGAAGGAGATTGCGTAAAGGTAAGGTAGGGTTTGACTGATTCCCGTTCTTCCTTCCAGGCTGTCAGGGAAATATAGACGGTAATCATGGAGGTAACAGCAAAGATAAAGGTTGTTATCGTTACCAGCAGCAGATAGGTGTTATGATGAGATTCAGTCGACATATTTACGCCTCCCAGACCAAACAAACCTATTCTATCTTAGTATGGAGGGAGACGATAATATGCCGGAAGCCGGTACAAAAAACATTATGAAGAGTGCAATCCACAGATTTTATGGAATACGAATACAGGAGGTTAGCATGGACAAAATCGGCCTGACAGAAAAATGTATTGCCGAACAGAGCGTATATTCCGGAAAGTTCATCAGTGTCAATCAGGATACCGTTGAACTACCGAATGGAAAAACGTCTATTCGGGAAATTGTAAGGCATCCGGGTGCTGTAGCCATCGTGCCTGAACACGAAGGCAAGATCCTGATGGTTCGCCAGTACCGCTATGCGCTGGACAAAGAGACGCTGGAAATTCCAGCCGGTAAAATGGACCCGGGTGAAGACCCGGAAACCTGCGCCTTAAGAGAATTAAGAGAGGAAACAGGTTATGAAGGAGAACTGAACTATCTTGGCTCCTTTTATACATCACCGGGTTTTACCGATGAGATTATCCATATCTACCGGGCACAGCATCTGAGCTGGTCCCCTCTGGACTGTGATGAGGATGAGTTTCTGAATGTGGTAGCTGTTCCGAGGGAACAGGCCCTGCAAATGGCAGGGAGCAGCGGGTTCTTTGATGCCAAAACTGCCATTGGTCTGCTTCTGGCTTTATAAACATTGTCCTAGTTGACATAGTCTTCTGCCTTCCTGAATATGATTTTCTTGAGGACAAGTCTTCGGGGAGGTAGAATGATGAAGAAAATGCTGTACGATCATATCAAGCAGTACTGGGTTATCTATCTGACGCTCTGCTGCGTATTTCTGGCAGGAGGTGTTTTCGGAGCAGTTGGGGTCGGTTCATTGGGCATAGAAAAAGCGAAAGAACTAACCGGTTTTTTTAACAGCCTGCTCGGAGAACAACCAACCGCCATCGACACGTCATTCCTTCAGCAGCTGGCCAGGGATAACTTTATTATGATGGCAGGGATATGGGTCCTCGGCTTGACGGTGATCGGAGCTCCGCTGGTGTACCTGATCGTCTTTACGAGAGGATTTATCTTCGGTTTTACCGTTGTGTTTATTATTCAGTTGAAAAAAATGATGGGCTTGGGCTTGGTTCTGTTTACGGTCCTTTTTCCATCGCTTCTGGCAGTTCCGTGTCTTCTGCTCGGAGCCGGTCTAGCGACTGTTTTTTCGTTTCTTCTGCTGCAGGGTAGGATGCGGGGCGATTTTTTGAAGAATAACTTTCTCCACTACTGTGGCATGGCCTTATTGATCTCCATCGCGGCTTTAGCCACAGGCGTGATACAGGGATATTTCACCATACTGGGGGCCCGCCTTTTTGGTTTATAGACAGGGTACGAGTCTTATTTTTTAAATTAAATATGAACGATAATCCCTAAAGAAAAGGATAATTCCTCCTTGCGTAGAAATGAACTGCGGGGAGGATATTTATGTCTAAAGATAGCAAATTAAGGGATGATCTGTTAGAAGATTATCTGTACCATCTGCGTGTTGAAAGAGGGCTTTCCGTAAATACCTGTTCCAATTACAGCAGGGACCTCTATAAATTTGTGCTTTTTATTCAGGAAAATGGCAGGACAGTTTTGCAGTGCAGTACCTCAGACCTGATCACTTTCATTCTGGATGAAAAGAAGCAGGGGAAATCTGCAAGAACACTGGCCAGGTATACGGCAGCCTTAAGGGGATTTTACGGGTATCTGCTTCAGGAAGACAAAAGAAATGACGATCCAACGGTCTTTCTGGCGGCCCCTAAACTCGAACAAAAGCTGCCCCACGTCTTGTCGGAAATCAATCTGACCAGGGCAATTGACCAGAACGATAGTCAAAATGATCTCAGCAGCAGGGACCGGGCGATTGTCGAGGTGCTCTATGGAAGCGGGCTCAGGGTCTCAGAGCTGATTGGACTCAGCCTGAACGATATTTCCTATCATTTAGGATATATTCGCTGCCGCGGCAAAGGGAATAAAGAAAGAATCGTACCTTTGGGTGAGCCCGGTATCCTTATCTTAAAGGCATACATTGATTCCACAAGGCAAATGCTGCTCGCCCGCAACCCGAAACCAACAGCAGAAGCCAGGAATATCCTTTTTCTCAATTCACGCGGCAAACCGCTGACACGTCAGGGTGTCTGGCTGATTCTGAAAAAATGGGCAGCGGAAAACAACTTGGGATCAAGTGTCTACCCGCATCTGTTAAGACATAGTTTTGCAACGCATTTGCTTGATAATGGCGCTGATTTGCGTTCGGTTCAAGAAATGCTTGGACATGCCGATATATCGACCACTCAGATCTATACGCATTTAACAAAAAAACGCCTGCTGGATGTTTTCCGCAAATCTCATCCGCGGGCTAAAAAAGGAGGAAATACAGATGGTTCGGGCGATACTGATCGTAATGGATAGTGTTGGCATCGGAGCAATGCCGGATGCAGCCCAATATGGCGATGAAGGAAGCAATACACTTGCGAATATATCCAAGCAGGCAGGCGGATTGAAAATCCCGAATCTTGAGCGTATGGGTCTTGGCAACGCACGCGAAATTCCTTTTGTTTCTCCCCAAAGCAATCCTGCCGCAAATTACGGGTTCATGGCTGAAAGATCAAAAGGCAAGGATACCATCACCGGCCATTGGGAAATGACCGGTATCATTCTGGATCAGGCCTTCCCAACTTTTCCGTCCGGCTTTCCAAATGATTTTATCAGAAGGTTTGAAGAACGAATCGGCCGGCTGACTTTAGGCAATGAGGTGGCATCCGGCACGGAAATTATGCAGCGCCTCGGGGCAGAGCATGTCAGGACTGGACAACCGATTGTTTATACCTCAGCCGATTCGGTATTCCAGATTGCGGCGCATGAAGGGGTCATCCCGCTAAGCGAACTGATGGAAATATGCAGAATTGCCCGGGAAATGCTGCAGGGTGAATTACGGGTTGCCCGCGTTATTGCGCGTCCTTTTCTCGGTGAAGCAGGCAATTATCAACGAACGACCAACAGGCATGATTTTGCAGTTGACCCCCCTGCCAGAACACTGCTGGACAGGATTACTGAAGCCGGGCAGAAGGTGTTGGCAGTCGGCAAAATCAACGATATCTTTAATGGCAAAGGAGTCAGTGAGCATGTCAGCTCCCGTGGAAATGACGATGGAATCAGCAAGACTCTTGAATATCTGCGGCGGGATGACCCCGGCTTGATTTTTACAAACCTTGTTGATTTTGATATGGTTTATGGACACCGCAATAATGTCAGGGGTTATGCCGAGGCCCTTGAGGCCTTTGATGCCAGAATTCCGGAAATTACCGGCATTCTCAGGCAGGATGATATCCTGTTTATTACGGCCGACCATGGCTGTGATCCGACGACAGCAAGCACAGATCATTCCCG
Organism: Dehalobacter sp. TeCB1; assembly: GCF_001707455.1. Lineage (NCBI taxonomy): Bacteria > Bacillati > Bacillota > Clostridia > Eubacteriales > Desulfitobacteriaceae > Dehalobacter > Dehalobacter sp. TeCB1. Next base: position 22,486 of record NZ_MCHF01000014.1, read on the forward strand.
GGAATACGTTCCGCTGCTTGTTTACGGGCCGAAGCTGAAGCAGGGAGTGAATCTTGGACAGAGAGCCTGCTTTGCAGATCTTGGAGCGACCATTGCCGAATATTTAGGGGTACAGTGGCTTGAAAACGGAACCAGTTTTTATACGGAATTAAAAGGAGAGAACCAGCATGATTAATGAACAAGTCATGACGACATGGCTGAATGATGCCCAAAATTTTCTGCTCAAGAAAATCCCATATATTCCTGAACTAGGAATCATTCTGGGTTCAGGTCTTGGCAAGCTGGCCGAACTTGTGGAAGATGCGGTCGTTATTCCGTACAGTGAGATCCCGCATTTTCCTGTGTCTACCGTTACAGGGCATTCCGGCAAGCTGATTGTCGGAACACTGGGGGACAGAAAGGTCATGGCTCTCCAGGGACGTTTCCATTATTACGAAGGTTATGAGATGCATGAAGTGACTTTCCCCGTCCGTCTGATGCAAACGATCGGGATGAAAGGCTTGGTCGTGACCAATGCCGCCGGCGGCATCCATCCGGACTACCGTCCCGGTGATCTGATCGTGATCAAAGACCATATCAATCTGACTGGAAGCAATCCGCTGCGCGGAGCGAATCTCAGCAATCTTGGACCGCGTTTTCCGGATCTCAGTGAAGCCTATGACGGCAAATGGAGAGAGCTGGCGCTCTCCCTGATGACGGAGCACGGCTTGAATCCACGGCAGGGAGTCTATGCGGCTCTCAGCGGACCGAGCTATGAGACGCCTTCGGAAATCCGTTATTTGAGAACGATTGGGGCCGACCTTGTTGGGATGTCCACCGTACCGGAAGTCATTGTTGCGAATCACGGCGGGATGAAAGTGCTCGGCATTTCATGTGTGACCAACATGGCCGCCGGGATCTTGGAGCAAAAGCTCGACCATCAGGAGGTATTGGCGACGGCGGATCGAATTGAGGAGACGTTTCTGCGGTACATGGGGCAGCTAATCGCGTTGCTGGACTAACGGTATGCATTATAGGCATGCTTTCACGCCTGGAAACCTCTTCAGGGGCTGTCTGGGTTTCCAAATTACTTTAGGGGTAGATCTCCGTGTAAAAATTCTATTTGGGTAGGTCAGCGTGCCACAGCACCGCTCTTCGGCTATTGCGCCCTCCGTGGCGCAAAAAGCCGCGCTACGCAATCCTGCTCCGCTCTTCGCGGAGCCGTGGCACGCTGACTGATCTGAGGGTTTTATTTCAGCGCAGATAATCGCAGATGATTGTTGAAAATACAGTTGTTCCAATGATAACTCATTTCTTTAGCTGGAAGCCTCATCTATTAACTGTGAGCTTTGTTCATCTGTGGATGTAGGGTTGTCGCTTTCGTATTGAAATGCTTGCGACAATGCCATGATAAAACGCTTCTTACATCATGACATGCACAATAGACTTAGACTTGTAATCAGTCTGGGTGTCACAACTCCGCGAGAAGCGGAGCACGATGCGGAGCGCGGCTTTTTGCGCCACGGAGGGCGCAATAGCCGAAGAGCGGTGCTGTGACACACAGACCAGCCCCAAATAAATAGTTATAAGGCGGCATGAATACGATGAGAATGGTTGAGCTGATTGAAAAGAAGAAAAACGGCTATCCGCTGACGCGGGAGGAGATCAGGTTTATCGTTCAGGGTTATGTTCAAGGAAAAATCCCGGACTATCAGGTCTCGGCCTGGGCGATGGCGGTCTATTTTAAGGGAATGACCGTTCAGGAGACATCGGAGCTGACCATGGCGATGGCGGAGAGCGGAGACCAGCTTGAACTGTCCCTTCCGGGGAAAGTATTTGTCGATAAGCACAGTTCCGGAGGTGTCGGGGACAAGACTACGCTGGTTGTCGCTCCGCTGGTGGCGGCCTGCGGCGTCCCGGTTGCCAAGATGTCCGGTAGAGGACTCGGACACACTGGGGGAACCATCGACAAACTCTCTGCTATTCCCGGATTCCGGGTCGAGTTAGGAGAGCAGGAATTCCTGCAGCAGGTCGGCAGGATCGGCTTAGCGGTTATCGCTCAGACCGGAAGGATGGTTCCAGCAGATAAAAAACTCTATGCCTTACGGGATGTTACGGCAACCATCGATTCGATTCCGATGATCGCTTCTTCGATCATGAGCAAAAAGATTGCTGCGGGTGCCCAGGGAGTTGTGCTGGATGTAAAATACGGCTCAGGTGCCTTTATGGCGACTTTGGAAGAAGCTGAAACACTGGCGGAAATCATGATTGGGATCGGTAAAAATCTGGGCAGAGATATGGTGGCGGTACTGAGCAGTATGGATCAGCCGCTCGGGAGGGCCGTCGGCAATGGTATTGAAGTTCTCGAGGCGATTGAGTGTCTGCAGGGGAACGGACCTGATGATTTAATGGAAGTGTGTCTGGAACTGGCAAGCTGGATGCTTGTGCTCGGGAAGAAAGCTGCTACAATCACGGAAGCTGGCGAGATCCTGAAAGATACACTGCAGAGCGGCAGGGCCTGGGAGAAATTTTTGGCGTTTGTTCAAGCCCAGGGAGGCGATACGGCCGTGCTGCATGCCAAAAACCTGCCCTTGGCTTCAGAGAAAATCGTTTATAAAGCCGAAAGAGCAGGTTATATTCAGCATATTGATGCCCGGAAGATTGGACTTCTGGCCATGGTTCTTGGAGCCGGCCGGGAAAACAAAGACAGTGAGATCGACTTTGGCGCAGGCGTTTATCTGTTGAAAAAGGCCGGTGACGCAGTTCAAGCCGGTGAGCCATTATGCATGCTGCATACTTCTTCTGCCGAAAAAAGTTCGCTTGGATTGGCAAAGGCTGCAGAGGCGATTACAATTGGCGAAGAAAAGCCGCTGCTTAAGCCAACGGTTTCGACAGTGATCCGGTAAAAGGGGTAGTAACAGCGAAGCTGTCACCAGAGGCAAAGTAAATGGTGTTATATGGGGAATTTGTTGATAACATCGTTATATTCTGCTTGTGCGTCTGTTATTGCTAATTTCAATATACTTCTAATGACTTTCGACTCTCGTAGGCAGAATAAGGTTGAATCAGTGCATCATCGATGCCTTGCTTTTTTAACCAGGTTAACGAAAAATGCCTTAATTTATGCGGTGATAAGTTTTGTGCCAGCTCTGCTTCTTCTGTATACTTAGCCAGGATTTTTCGGATACCACGGTCTGATGAATATTTCTTTTTTCATGAAGATTCAAACAGGTAAACGGCTTGTTTTTTGGACATTAAATCAGCGTGCATGGCCAGTAACTCCTTAAATGACTGAGGGAACGGGACAATGCGATCCTTGTTCCCTTTCCCTTTATTTATTCGTATTTGGCAGTAATGAAAATCAACATCTGCAAGCTTGATATTTATTAATTCACTAACCCTTGCGCCGGTATAAAGTAATGTTTTAACTATCATCATATCTCGGAAGGAAGTTTTTGGATTTCCAAACCACATCGTAAATATTGCAAATTCCAACAAAATTCTCCATTTATATATGGTAAAATATGTATATAAATTGAAAGGAGGATTTTTGGTACTAAAAAGGTTATCCATGTTTATATGCATAAAATTAGGAGGTAAATTAAAATGAAAAAAAGACTAATGGCCTGTATTCTTGTTATTACGATGTTGTTAAGTGTTGGAGCAACTACAGTGTTTGCTGATGACGCTACCACTAGTTTGGTATACGATTCACAAAATTCTTTCAATTTTTCTATGACACCAAAATCAAAGGAATGGAAAAACTACTCATCAGTGCAATTGAAGGAAATGTTGAATATCCCGCTAAGCACAGCTGAAAAAATGGATACGGCAACATTGTTAAAGACAGTACTAGACTACCCATTCATGATTGATATTTTTGCTTATGACAATACAACGCAAGGGTTTGAAGGTCTTTCTTTAGAGTTTAACGGCGCTGCGGTTCTTTTGCAGAGAGCAGACTTGACGGAAAACCTTAAAACTATTTACAAGAATACCATAGAAAAAATGATGGCCGTTGAAACAAAAAACAATATCAGCGATAAAGAAATTATGCAAAAAAAGTTTATGGAGTCGCTATTTGTCTATCCTAAAGTATCCAATATGCTGAGTCAGGATGAAAAATATGCCATAGTGGAACTTTCGAAACAAATATCTAATAAGTTTCAGACATCGCCCCTTGTAATGGAAAGAACAGCGGTAACGGCGGCAGCACCTGGAGATATCTTAGGCTATGGCTATGTTTATACTCCGATGTTACAACAGGTTTTAGTCCTTAGACTGCAGGATTTGACTTCTGCTGATAAAGCATCAATAAATGCATCTTATGATGCGGCATATCCAACAGCAACAAGGCTAGGTACTGCCACTTATAACTACAACTGTCATTCATATGCCTGGTATTTAGCCTCAACTGGCAATACGTGGTGGATGAATGATCCATCTGCATATATGTCTGGTGGTGGTTATACACAAGTAACGCCCCCCCAGGCCGGGGACAAGGTATATTGGACAAACACGCATTCCGGAATCGTTTATTCTGTAAACGGCTCCAATATAACAGTTACATCCAAATGGGGTGCTGCTGGCTTATATCGTCATCCTATTAATGATTGTCCATATTCTGTTATAATTGTCAAAACCTTCTGGAGACGTTAAAAAGGAAAATGATTAAAATAGAAAAATACCGGATTGTATGTGGTATTCTTTTCCTGGTTATACTGGTAATCATCTTGGCAGCATGCGGGAATCCTAATTTATTAAACAAAGGGGAAATCACGATTTCAAAAGATAAAGATAATATTTCTTTGAAGATTGAAAATACAAAAAGCATCAGTATTCATGACATAGCCAGCAGTAGTAGCAACTGTATTGTCCATATCACAGACCCGGAAATCATTAATCAGATGGAGAGTTTATTCAATAAAACCTCTTTTATCAAATGTACAGATAGTATACAAACACCCTTACTTTACATTAATTTTTCTAACGACAGTGGCTCAATCAGCTTTTTTGTTTACGCAAATGACATTGTAGATATTGACGGAATAAAATACAAATCGAAGGATATTACCTTCGATGCGGTCAATACATTTTATCTCAAAAAGAGTAAGGGGTTGCTCCCAAAGTCATAACATTATCATACGATATATCAATTTCAAACTGCTACCGGGACAACTCCCGGTTTTTCTTTGTTGTTTTTCCGCAATCGGCTGGGGCATATTTCTCCCTCATCTTCACCGGTCTAGCCTGGGATATATTACCAATCTCCAATAATTTTAAAAAAGGGTACTATTATGGAGAGTTTCTTAAATCTGCATCTTTTGTACTCATCTTATTCAATAGAAATAGACGATATCTACAGTTGCCGCAAGAGATTCTGTTGGATACGGAAATACCGGGAGTTCTTCTTGCGCACATGAACATGTGGGCAAGAAGAATGGAGCAATGTGGACGGGCACAGTTATTTATGTTTACAGCACCTCGGGTAGCGATTGAATCGTTGAACCTCTTCCTGATGCATATTATGCAAATTACTAAGCAAACAAGTTAAATAGCAATAGTACTATTATGAAAGCCTTTTCACGAAAGGCTCTCATAAAATTTTTAGAAAATTATTGCGCGCTACGGAGATGATGATACCTTATGACACCTGGCTTTTTTATACTATCACGGTAGCTAAGACGGGATGTGCCGGGAGCATAAAAGTAATTTTTATGGTGTTCTATACTTACGTGTTCTTCGCATCCAGATCCGACCCTGGTCGGTTAATCGTCTACTTTGCCTCTGGTGACAGCTTCGCTGGGATTACCCCTAAAAAGACTGTTATATTTTATATTCGGACATCTGGGCGATAAACTTATTGCCGAAAACTTCAAACTGCTCTAATACCGGAATAAATTCCTGGCCGATCTTACTAAGAGAATACTCGACTTTTGGTGGTACTTCCGGATAAACATAGCGGTCAATCATACCGAACTCTTCGAGAAATCTCAACTGTTTGGTTAGTGTGGCCTGGGTTATGCCCGGAATCTTGCGCTGCAATTCACCAAAGCGATGGGTCTTCTCTCTGAGATGCTTAATAATCAGAATGGACCATTTTCCGGAAAAAATTTTTTGGGCGGTAAAGTACGGACATTTGCCAAACAAATTGATTTCTTGTTCCATTTTTTTTGCTCCACTTCTTGTAATAACATGGTTAGTGTCTATAGTATCTATTTAGATACTTAGAATAGAAAAAAATCGTACTTGTTCGATATGGGATATCTGTTATTATGATGATATGTCACAATTATAACGCGTCATTTTGAAAGGAGTCAAGAACATGAATCCAATTGTCCAGTTTCTGGCCGATGCCAAGACATTTTACCTTGCTACAGTAGACGGTGATCAGCCGCATGTCCGTCCATTCGGCGCCGTCGCAGAGTATGACGGGAAAACGTACATTTGCACCAATAATCAAAAAAATATCTTTGCACAATTGCTTAAGAACCCGAAAGTTGAAATTTCCGGAATGGTTGGAGACAAATGGATCCGTCTCGTCGGGGAAGTTGCCGTTGATCCGCGCCCTGAAGCACGTGAAGCGATGTTCGAAGCCAATCCGAGTTTAAGAAATATGTACAAGTGCGATGACGGCCTTTGTGAGGTTTTGTACTTTACGCAAGCCACAGCAGCGATTTATTCCTTTACCGCAGATCCGGTGGAGATCACGTTCTGAGAATTTCAATATCACCTAAAAAACTAATATGACTTAAACGAAACCAAGACTAAAAACGGATAAAGACTTGAACTGTACAAGGTTCAAAGATACTGAAAAGGTCAAATAATAAGTTGAATACCTATATTTTTTTAATTAGAATGTGGGTATTTTTATGTAAGATATGAACAAAAATGTTATAATTGGGCATAGCGTATAACGTAATAGGCTTGACAGGAACATGTATAATCCCAGAACTATGCCCGTAGGGACTTGGATTGATGTAACTAAGTATCGCCCGCAAAATCGTTCTTCAAGCTCGTCATCGGGAAGTTCAAATTCATCTTTAAAGTCGTCCAATGATGTTAACGCCAACTTAAGTAGCAGCTCCAATAATACCAATAACGCTAATAAATCAAGCGGAAGTTCAAGTAATAAATCGAATAACAGTTGTACCGTGACTCCAAATTGTTAGTTTAGGGTCTGTTGACAAATGGGTGTAAGACAATTCGCAATCCAAATTAAAAATTGGCTATTTTTGAAATTACTACACAGGTGTACTCAAAATCTAAAACGACAAATTTTTAAACTCACTCTATTGGTCTTGTAGAATCAAGCAATATCAATGTCTAAAATGGTATAATTAAATAGGGTGATGACGATGATGACAGAGCAAAAAAGCAGACAAAACCGGATGTTGTGCGTATTGATGGAAGACCTTGTACCTGAACTTCGGAAGCTGGATGCGGCAATCGATTTCAGCTTCATATATGAAATTATGAGACCGGTGTACAGCGACATAGGACGATCATCAGTTGACCCGGCAATTTTGGTAAAAATGCTACTTATCAACAGACCCTTTATCCCGAATTTAAGATAATTATAAATTTTATGTAATATAATAAATTTATTCGCTTTTTGCTAAATACTGTCGAATGCATTGAAATATGGATTATTTTGGTATATATTTACTAGGGTATCTTCTAGAAGGTCTTCTATACGTATAGAAAATTCAGTAAAGAAAGGTAGATAATATGTTAATCAAAAGCAATCTAAAGAAAGCGGTTCTAGGGTTTACTGTAGGAATTTTATTGGCGATGAGTACATCAGCTGTTTTTGCAGTTTCTGCGTCTAGCCCCTATAAGCCTTACACTATATACGGGAAGGATTACCAGAGCGTGGCTATAGTTGCTAGTTATAATAATGATGCAGTCGCTTATACTACAATATACGCAAGCTCTAATGTACCGGCAGGGTATATGGGCGCAATGCCTAGGTTGTACAATGATTCTGGTAGTTTATGTGCATCTAAAGATTGGGAATATAATGCTACGAGTACGTCGGCTATATCAACAGTAACCTTACCAATTTATACTAGTGATGGATACTATAGTTATGGTCGGTGTGCGGCATATAATGGTAATGGATATACTTATGGATATACATATCAAAGTCCATGCATTAATATTTAGGAGGTTGTTTTCATGAATTTTAAACATCTTGGAATAGGAACAATAATCACAAGTATTGCATTAATAACAGGTTTATTAGTAGGATCTTTAGGTTTCGAACCTGTGTTAGCTAAAATATCAAATGAAAGCAATCAAACATCTGTTCATGTATATCCCCAAAATAAATCTGGACAGACATATGGTTCTGAGCTTTATGCTAAGTCTTCAGAGGAAACACCTGATTTAATTGCTGCTGTTGGGGAGGACGGTACTGAAGGATATGTTTTGTCTGCTGATTTAAATGGAGAAATGCCAAAAACCCCAGAGGAAGCAATAGCAATACAAAATAAAAATAAATCTAAGACCAGTCGGAAAATACCATTATATGCTGTTGACGGGAAAACTGTAATTGGATCATTTAAAATTGATAATTCTCTTCCAGATGAAAATACTAAAGAAGAAATGAAAAAGTTACTTGACCAATATACGCCTACAAAATAAGGAATTAGTACGAATTGTTTCGTCCTCCACAGGTTTATTTTATTCTAACTCACCTGTGTCCGATAAACTGGATACGGGTCAAGAAGAAATATGACGGTTTAATGAGCTATCCGATGGGCAATTCAGAAAGCTGATACGGAGACAGTATAACTACATCGCATTAAAAGTTAACTGAGAAGGATTATTATTAAAACAACTCCACACCAATTCAGGGGAGTTGTTTTTTTATCTCATACGGTATGTGTTCCATCGCTTACAGGTCTTTTTGTGTCTTCAGGCAATTTTTAGATGCTCATCTCATAGACTATTCTTAAATAATAGCTATTTAACGGTTCTTTACATACCTGTTGATCAATCATTTGTAAATATTACGCTCATGCGTGGGGTCTAACCCAATACTGACGCTGACTGGAGTGAAACCGATGAAAGAAGCCAAGACGATCTATGCGTTTTCCGGCAGTCTGGATACAAGCATGCGGTATGCTGTCTATGCCAGTTCTGACCGTTTTCTGAAGCATAAGCATGCCTGGAAAGCAGCCCATTGTCTTAAGTACTTTGGCTGCAGGGTCTACCTGGTTGCTCCGGATCTAAAAACATTTGAAGGGAGCAAGGTTTATCCGGATTTAAGCGCACTTCAGGGTAGAGTTGATGTTGTGGTTCCGTGCCTTAGGGCGGAGTTGATTCAGGACATTGTCAGGAAAACAGTGGAATGCGGGGCCAAAGCAATCTGGTTTCAGGAACAGAATTGGACGCCTGAACTTGACGCAGCGTGTGTGGAGAATGAAATCGAAGTGGTTCGCGGTTGCGTTTTGAAACATAAAATCTATCCAAGACCATTTGCGTATTTGAATCCTTGTTATTGGCACGGCTGGAAGGTTAATAAAGTACCGGGAAAGTATCAGAGGAGTTAATCCAATCTGAAGAATATTGGAAACATAACATGATTTAATTTTATAAGGGCATACTAAAACAACAAACACAATTTAGCTTGGGAGGTTTTAGTATGCCTAAATTTTGTTTACGGATGCTGACAGTGGTTCTGGCCGCGGCATGTTTGCTCGGATGGATTGCGGTGCCGGTAAAGGCCGCAAATATTGAGACATCCGCTGAAAGTGCCATTCTTATGGATGCGGCAACGGGCAAAATTCTTTATGAAAAGAATGCTCACAAGGAACTGCCTCCGGCAAGCGTTACGAAGCTGATGACAATGCTGCTGGCAGCAGAAGCTGTTGAAGAGGGCAAAGTCAAACTGACCGACACGGTGACGGCGAGTGAGAATGCCTCTTCTCTCGGCGGATCGCAAATATATCTTGAACCAGGAGAGAAGTTCACCCTGAAAGAACTTTTGATCTCGATCGCAGTAGGGTCGGCAAATGATGCCTGCGTGGCTGTTGCGGAACATATCTTCGGAACCCATGAGGAATTCGTGGATTCGATGAACAGAAAGGCCAAGGAATTAGGACTTAAGAATACCCATTTTGCCAACGCATACGGACTGCCGGCTGAGGGGCATTACACGAGTGCCTATGATCTGGCGATTTTAGGCAGGGAAGCACTCAAATACCAGCTGGTATCACAGCTGACATCCATGAAGGAATATGAACTGCGCAACGGTGATTTTAAATTGTGGAACACCAATAAACTTTTATGGTGGTATGAGGGAACCGATGGATTTAAGACCGGCTGGACGCAGGAAGCAAAATACTGCTTGGCCTCAACTGTAAAAAGAGATGGCCTGAGACTGATCTGTGTTGTCATGGGAGTCCCGCAGGTCAGAGGCCATTTTCAGGAGTCTATGAAGATGTACAATTATGGTTTTGCCAATTATGTTTATAAAGAATTTGCCCCTGCCGGTTCCAAACAGGGAGAAGTCATTGTTCATAAAGGGAAGCTGCAAACAGTTGACCTTGTCAGTCAGGAAGCTGTCGGCTTGTGTATTGAAAAAGGGAAGGAGAAAGAATGCCGGATTGAAACCAGGTATTTTGCAAACCCGGTATCCGCACCAATTGCCAAGGGACAGCAGCTCGGAGAGATGATCATTTATTGCGGTCAGAAAGAAGCAGACAGCATAAAGCTTGTAGCTGGAGAAGAAGTTGGAAAAGCAGGACTGCTGGAGATGTTCAAGCGTACGGTCCGGCAGTCCTACAGCATGATCCCGCCGATCTATGCCAACTAGTAGCTCGATTCCAACATAACGTTGACTAATCCGAGCAAAGCCACTTTATCTTTGTTGTTAACGGGATTTACAAAGCGATCTACTCATAAGGACTGTCGTTCAAAATCTGCTTTAAATGGAGTAAGGCCGCGCGTTCGATCCTGGAAATCTGGACTTGGGAGAGGTTCATGACTTTAGCAATTTCATTTTGCGTTCTGTCCTCAAAGAATCGCTGATACAGAACCTCTTTCTCCCTTCCGGGCAGTTTATCGAGAACTTCCTGCAGGGCAATTTTTTCAAACCATCCCGGATCGGCATCCTTCTCCTGCGGAAGTTGATCAATAACATAAATAGGATCAGAATCGTCCTGATAAAGCGTATCATGAATCGACGACGGGCTTTGCACTGCTTCGATGGCGAGTATGATATCTTCACTCGGTGTGCCGATATCTTCGGCAATTTCGTTCAGCGTGGGTTCTCTATTTAATTCCGAGGAAAGCTTTTCCCGGGAACGGTTGATTTTGTAAACCAGCTCTTTATAAGAACGTGGAACTTTAATAGGATGGTCATCTCTCAAAAATCTTCGGATTTCTCCAATGATCATCGGTACGGCGTACGTGGAAAATTTAACACCGTACGAGAAATCAAATTTATCGATGGCTTTGATGAGGCCAATGGTGCCAATCTGAAAGAGATCCTCCAGATCATATCCCCTGTGGGAAAAACGCTGGATCATATTAAAAATGAGCTTCAAATTACAATTGACCAAACGCTCCCGGGCATCGATGTCGCCATTTTGGGCTTTGTGTAAAAGCTCCATCAATTCTTGGTCGGAGAGCAGGGGAAAACGGGGCAGGTTCATATCTGAAAGTCGTTGAATCATCTTCACACCCCCTCTTAATGAGAGGACGGACGGTTGTGGCTTAAGTATTTCACCATCAATACTTTGGTTCCTTTGTTAACTTCAGACTCAACCCGCAGTTCATCCATGAAGGACTGCATAAAGATAAAACCAAGTCCCATTCTGTCAGGGTCCGTAGAATAAGAAGCTTGCATGGCCTGATTCACATCGGGGATACCGCAGCCGTTATCGGTTACTTGTATGGAAATTTTCGTTTCATCTGCCTCCAGCTCTAACGTGACAAACTGATCAGGTGCATTGCTGTAACCATGGATAATTGCGTTGGAAACTGCTTCAGAGACAGCGACCTTCAGTTCTTCAAGCTCGCTTAAGGCCAAATCCATTTGGGCTCCGAGCGAAGAGGCCAGCATGCGGGCGATTGTTACATTCTGCGGCAGACTCGAGAATGTCAGGATTATTTTATTGACTTCCATTGATTATTCTCCTTTCAACTCTAAATTCATTTATACGGCAGGTTCTTTTGGTAAAAATTCTATAATTTTGGGAAGCCCCGACAGTTCCATGATCCGGTAAATATGCGGCGGAGCATTGGCAATTTTAAGTTTTCCTTCGAGAGGAAGCAGTTTTTTATATCGTCCCAAAATAACCCCTAGACCGGAACTGTCTATGAAACGGAGATCATCCAGATGCAAGATCACCGTCCTGACTCCTTTTTTCTCTATATCCAGATCAATCACGCTTTTTAGCTCACTGGCATTCTTCATATCTAGTTCGCCTTCAAGATATAAATGCAGGGTTTGTCGTTCAATTCTTTTATTCATTGATGCCACGCTCCTATATTACAAGTCGTTAAATCTATCTTCGACATCACCCAAATATTTCCTTCGTGCTTGGTCCTGAAATTATTGACTGATTCTGGTATAAAGTCGATAAACAAATAAAACAATTGACAATACCTGAATTTCTTAGCGAAAAATCGGGAATTATTAATCAAAAAAAGGGGTGAAAATCATTGTCGGAATCAAAGCTCCGTTCTCCATCCGTTGCGGTGACCCAGGAGGAATATAAACAATTAACAGAAAAGCTTTCGCCAAAACCAACGGTTTTGAAAAATGCGCTGTCGGCATTTGTTGTCGGCGGAATCATCTGCAGTTTCGGCCAGATGATTGTCAATTTTTACATGAATTACCTCGGGCTGGCTAAAACGGCTGCTCAGACAGCCGGAACAGCAACGCTGATAATGATAGGGGCTATTTTGACCGGTCTCGGTGTTTATGACACGATTGTAAAATACGGAGGAGCCGGAGGGATCATTCCCGTGACCGGTTTTTCAAACTCGATGGTTTCACCGGCACTTGAATATAAGAGAGAAGGCTATGTGTTCGGTGTAGGCGGGAAGCTTTTTACGATTGCCGGCCCAGTTTTGGTTTATGGAATTACAAGTTCAATCATTGTTGGCTTGATCTATTTATTGATCAGATAATCACGGAGAAAGAAGGAAATCATGTTGCATTCCAAAAGAGCAGGCAATCAGACGGTTGTTTTTAAGCAGCCGCCGGTTATTCTGGCTGGGTATAACGTTGTCGGACCCAAGGAAGGACAGGGTCCGCTAAAAGATACTTTTGACATGGTCTTAAAAGACAGTTATGGGCAGGAAAAGACCTGGGAAAAAACGGAAATAAAAATGCTGGAAACTTCCATGACGAGAGCTGCGGCCAAGGCAAATGTTCCGCTGGATTCCGTGGATTATAACCTGGCAGGGGATCTGCTGAACCAGATTATTTCGTCGAACTATGCTGCCAGAAAAATCGGTCTTCCGTTTATCGGCCTCTATGGCGCTTGCTCGACGATGGCGCTTTCCACGGCCCTCGGTGCAATGCTGATCGACGGCGGGTTCGCGTCTAAAGTACTTTGCAGTGCATCCAGTCATCATGAGACAGCAGAGAGACAATACCGTTTTCCAAATGAGCAGGGCAACCAGAGAGCAATGTATGCCCAGTGGACGGTAACAGGAGCAGGCAGCATCCTTCTGGCTGCTCAAGGAGAAGGACCCAAAATCACAAGTGCAACGATTGGCAGGGTCTTAGACTACGGTGAAACCGATACCAATAATATGGGTGCGGCCATGGCGCCTGCTGTTGCCGACACCATCCTGAATCATCTTCAGGACCTCAGTCGTCAGCCGGATTATTATGATTTGATCATTACCGGAGATCTCGGGACGGTCGGGCTTCAACTCTTACTTGAGGTTTTGAAACGAAGCGGCCTGCAGCTGTCCAATAACTTCTCGGATTGCGGCGTGATGATTTACAGCAGCGAACAGGATACGCATGCCGGTGGGAGCGGGTGCGGCTGTTCCGCGGTCGTGCTGACAGGGCATCTCCTGAATAAATTGAAAAGCCGAGAACTGCAAAAAATCTTATTTGTCGGAAGCGGAAGCCTTCATAGTTCTGTATCATCCCAACAGGGTGAATCCATGCCGGCAATTGGTCATGCCGTGTCGATTGAAATGAGTTAAGGGAGGTCTTTTGATGCTGAATAACATTCTATCTGCTTTTCTGGTTGGCGGACTTCTGTGCGTCGCCGGACAGCTGCTGATGGACCTGACGAAAGCCAAAATCACGCCGGCACATGTGCTGGTCGGGTACGTGACCGGCGGAGTTATTCTTGGCGGACTAGGGCTTTATGAACCTCTGGTTAGAATCGGAGGTGCCGGTGCAACCGTGCCGCTTTCCGGTTTTGGATATACGCTGGTCAAAGGTGCGATCGAAGGAGCACAAAGCGGCGGCATACTTGGGGTTCTGGCCGGCGGTGTTCAGGCCGGTGCAACAGGAATTGCTGTTGCGGTATTGTTCGGCTATCTGACAGCAATTATATTTAATCCGAAAGGTTGATGATATGAGCTCAACAGCAGAAACGACAATGAGCATTTCCAAAAACTATCAGGAAAACGTCAGTTATTTGAATCAAAAACTCGGCGTACCTGAAAGCTTTGACATTGTACTTCGGGAAATGAACATCGGCGGCAAAAAGATTGCAATCTATTCCGTCAATGGAATGATCAGCAGACCTGCCAGCAATATGATTCTGGAAGTGCTTTCGAAGATTGAACGTGTGGAACTCGCCGTGAATGCGGTAGACAAGCTTGTAAAGTCTAAAATAGTTGACCTGCAGGTTTCGGAAGTCGAAGCCATGGATGAAGTCATCTACTTTCTGTTATCCGGAACAATGGCGATACTGATTGAGGGAAGAACGCAGGCTATCATTGTAGATCTCAGGACTTATCCGGGCCGCATGCCACAGGAACCGGATATTGAGCGGGTAACAAGGGGTTCACGCGATGGGTTCACGGAGACACTGGTTTTTAATACAATATTGATCCGCCGCCGGCTGCGTGATCCGGGCCTGCGGATGAAGCTCGTGAAAGCAGGCAGCCGTTCCAAGACGGATGTTTGCATTGCTTATATTGAAGATATAACGAATCCCAAAATGGTGGAGTATATTGAAAAAGAAATCAAAAATATAAAAATTGACGGTATACCCATGGCGGAAAAAACGGTTGAAGAGTTCATCCTCGGCAGTAAATTCTGGAACCCGTTTCCAAGAGTCAGGTATACGGAAAGGCCTGATGTAGCAGCAATACATCTGCTTGAAGGCAATGTTATTGTGATGGTCGACACTTCTCCGAGTATTATTATCGCACCTTGTACGTTCTGGCATCATGTCCAGCATGCGGAAGAATACCGCCAAGAGCCGGTTGTGGGTATGTATTTGCGGTGGGTCAGGTTTATCGCGATATTTCTGTCCGTGTTTCTTACGCCGCTTTGGCTCGCTGCAGCTTTGAATCCGCAGCTGCTTCCCGAAGGACTTCAGTTTATTGGAGTGCAAAAACCGGCTAGAATTCCTTTGTTGTTTCAGGTGCTAATGGGAGAATTGTCAATCGATATGCTGCGAATGGCGGCAATTCATACCCCGTCGCCTCTGGCTACAGCCCTGGGTTTAATCGCGGTGTTCATGATGGGTGATGTGGCTATACAGGTCGGGCTGTTTACACCGGAGGTTGTAATGTATACCGCTATTGCGGCAGTCGGGACATTTGCGACACCAAGTTATGAACTGGCTCAGGCTAACAGGCTTGTCCGCCTATTCCTTGTCCTGGCTGCCGGGCTGTTTAATTTCTGGGGATTTGGAGCAGGCGTTTTGCTTGTTCTATTTGTTCTGCTGCGGACCAATTCTTTTGGTGTACCGTATCTCTGGCCATTGATTCCAATGGATATCAAGGCGCTGTCCACAATCCTGATACGTAATCCGGTCCCGATTAACAACCTTAGACCGAGCATCTTCAAACCGAAGGACCGAATCAGACAGCCTAAGGATAGACAGACTAAGGAAAGTCAGCCTAAAGAAAGAACAAATCCCTAGACGGATGGTCACAGAAGACAAGGAACGGCGACAGCTACGGATGGCCTAGTGCCGCGATGCCATGGATGGCAAAGAGCGGCGACGGCTACGGATGGCCTAGTGCCGCGATGCCATGGATGGCAAAGAGCGGCCCGGCCGGACAAACACCAAGTCCAGGGAAACAAGAAGTAAAATGGCGATTAGGATCTTATTCAGATTATTTGCAGAGACAGTCACCTGCCGGGCGGCAGGCATCAGATAGCCGTTTTGATAAGAACCTGAAAGGATAGAAGAGGGGGGAACAGGACTTCGCAGAACCGGTCCCGGCAGGAGTGTACCAGGCAGATTTGCAGCCGGTAGGACGGTACCGGGTAAAAATGCCGCCGGAAGTACGGCCCTTGGCTGTCCTGTCTGTCCTGTACGGGAATACGGGTATGAAACTGTCCGGGGATTAGCGTAATTCCCTCTGGCCATAGAAAAATAACGCGGATCGTTTGCAGCTGCTGCCAAAGATATATGGTTGGTAAACAACATATTGCTCATGTTGATCTCCCTCAATTAATTCGTACCGGATACCTGATTTGGAGGCATTAAAACTCAACAAAAATATGATATGATAAAGAAAGAAGATATAGCGTTGACCATGCTAAGGTATTATACGAAATAAATTGCCATTGTGATACAATCATGGTAATTTATGGAGAGAGGTTAATCGTGATCATAGGTTTTGGTTTTGGAAGTCCGCTTACGGCGCTTTTGATGCTGGTCGTCACAGCGTCGCTTTCGTATTTTTTCTTTAAAGCGATCAGACGCCGACGGAACGTTGACTGGACCGATGATAGGGGCAGTGATATCTCAGAACTCAGGCGGAGAAAACGCGCCTACTACTATGAACAGAGACAAAGGGCCAGGGAATTGATGGACGCGTATGATCTAACCGATCAGGAGATAGAGGAGAGAATTAACCGGGAATTAGACGAAAAATAATGAGGTACGAAGCCCTGAATAATTATCAGGGCTTGTCTGTCTTTGCTCTAAAAGGCGGATGATGTTTTTTAACTTTTTTCTTGGATTATGAACCGTTACTTATTTCCATCAACTCATAACTCCTGTTACTTTATATATAGAACAAGTGACAAGTTTATTATCGGTAGCAATACCTGAGCGGGTTGAAGCGATTGCTAATAGTGATATTTTTGACGGTTTGCATAATTGAAATACCTTTAGTGTTTATTTATAATGTAAGTAAGTACAGGTACGTAAGGAGGGGATACTTTGGATTATAAAGTGAGTGAATACGTAAAGATGCTCGATATTAACAGCGCAAAAGAAGAGGTAGAGAGAATGCTGTCTCAGAAGATTGAGCCCAAGGAAATCCGAAATCAGATATTCTTAGGCCTTACAGAAGTCGGGAGAAAGTATGAAAGAGGAGAGTATTTCATCGGGGATCTGATCGTTTCCGGTATGCTCGTCAAAGAAGTCCTGGCACTGGAAGAAATGAAGGATTCTTCCAGTGCCAATAGTCCTCAAAACAAGGGACGGATCTTAATTGGTACGGTTTGCGATGATATTCATGATATCGGCAAAGATATTATGACGGAGTTATTGGCTTCCGGGGGCATTGAAGTAATCAACTTGGGGGTGGATGTTCCTCCTCAAAAATTTGTGGAAGGCATACGGAAATATAACCCGGATATTCTGGGCTTAAGTTGCACCATGACCACCTCAATCAATTATATTTTTAAGACGATTGATGTCATCAAAGATGCAGGGTTAAGAGATAACCTGAAAATAATCATAGGCGGGACTGCGATCAGTAAAAAATATTCCAACATTAACCTGGCGGACGAAATTGTCAACGATGCGTATAAAGGGCTTAAAATATGCCAGGAATGGGTCGGGAAAAACAGTTAGCTTTTTCACAGGAAGGATGAATGATCGTTGGCTGATATTTTATATTTGGCAGTCGTTGAAGAAATCAAGAAAGCAATAGTTTCCGGGCATCTTTCTCCTAGGGATATGCTGAAGTCGGAATCGGAAATGATGAAAGAATACGGCGTAAGCAGAATGACCTTACGAAAAAGCTTATCGTTATTATCCAATCAGGGCTATATTTATTCCGTTCCAGGTAAAGGCAATTTTGTCAAAAAACCAGATACCGATGTTTATCAATTCCGTTTTAACCGTTACGATAATCTGCTGTCCAAAGTTGACCGGATCAAACTGTTATCGGTTACAGTGAATACCGCTTCGGATGATGTAATGGATAACCTTTTGCTGCAGGAGAACGGACGGGTGGTGAGAGTCGAACGATTAGTCTACAGCGATGATCAGCCGGTGGCTCTCGAAGTTGTCAATACCCAATACATACCCAATACTCCAGTGGTTGAGGACAGAATTAACTTTGCCAATTATGCATATAACTTGGATAAGAAGCTGGCTTTTGGGGAAGAAACCTTTGGCTTAACTAAAGAGCTGGTTATCAAAGTGGTAAAGGCCGGTGAAGACATCTGCATGAGACTGAGTATTGCCCCGGGCGAGGATGTATTTGAAATCAGCGAGAGGATCATGAAAAAGGATGACCATTCTCCACTGACTTACAGCTTGTTTTATATTCGTAAGGAGTATTTTATGCTTACGGCGAAAACTCCGGAGGAAGATGCAAGTAAAAAAATATTTTGAATTAACAGACAATTATCATTTGGCCGATTGACATTCTCAATAACAGGGTATAATATTAAATTAACTAGTACGTACAGGTACATATTGAAGTTTTAAAAAGGAGAGCTGAAGATGTTCACCAGAATCGTATTTGTGTCTGGTTTTTTGGGTTCAGGAAAGACGACATTTATCGTAAAGCTGGTGGAATCTTTAGCGCAAAGAAATATCAAAGCGGCTCTTATCGTCAATGAAGCCGGGGAAATCGGCATCGATAACCAATATATGAAGCAGCTGGGATATAACGTCTGGGAAATCTTCGGCGGGTGTATCTGCTGCACGTTATCCGTCAGCCTGGAACATACGATTCAGGAGCTGGAAAAGAATTATCATCCGGATGTAATTATCATTGAGCCCAGTGGAGCAGCCAATCCGGAAACCGTTTACAATTCCCTGATCAGTTTTGGCATCGAGAAAGAGAGAATTGCAAACTTCTTTATTTTGGATCCCACCCGGATTGAGATGTTTTTGGAGATATTAACGCCACTCCTGATTTCCAGTCTTGAGCTAGCGGATTGTGTACTGATCAATAAAATAGACCTGGCAGACGGGGAGTCCATTGAAAAATGCCGGGAATTGGCCTTGACCCATGGACCACATTCACCAAACTTCCTGATTGATGCAAGTCAATCCTTGTCGGGGGAATTGTCTGGGTATATTGCGGATCTGATCGTAAAGAGGTGAGTAAATGCATCAAGATCATTTTCATCCGGTTACATTCAGCATCAGACTGATCCTTCAGGATAAAGCATCCGTCAAACGGTGGGCGGATATTGTCAACTATTATTTTTCGCAATACTCCAGTGAACTGTGCCAGAGGCCAAAGGTGTATATAGGGCATATTAAAGCAATTTCCATCCTTAATAAAAAAGAGTACATAAAATTCAGCAAGTTTAAGTGCGACATACCTGCAGAGGTTGTATCCGTAGGGGAATCATCTTATCACAGCATTCCTCTAATCCTGAATTCGTTGGTCTATGGAGTTGCGGAGGAAGACGCAGTTCAAGTCTTAAGGCGAGTTTCCAAGAAAATAAAAAAAGAGTTTCTGCTTGAAAGCACATTCAATCTTGAAAAAGCTGCTCATGACCATCACGGGCATCATGCACATCACCACGAGGACCCCAACCATAATCATAACCACTGAGTGGTTATAGATAAAATTTAATAATATTTAAAGGACAAAGGGGGAAAATTGACGTGAGCAATGTATTGATCCAGATGACTGCAGGCCTGGAAGACGAAAAGGTTATACTTGAGGTACGAAGACAACTTGACGCAGGCATTGACCCGGTAGAAATTTTCGGGGCATGCCAGGAAGGTATGGTGGAGATCGGCAAACGGTTCCAGAAGGGGGAATACTTTGTTTCCGACCTGATGATGGCAGGGGCAATTTTTATGAGCGTCAATGAAATTGTTACTCCTTTTCTCAAAGTGTTAGGAAGCTCCAATGCGGAAAAAGTTGTCATCGGCACAGTTCAGGGGGATATTCATAATATCGGCAAGGATCTGGTGGTTGCCATGCTTAAGGCCGGAAACTTTGATGTTGTGGATGTGGGCGTTGATGTAACGCCAGAGGCTTTTGTCCAGGCTTTGCAGGACAGCGGCGCCAAGGTACTTGGGCTTTCCTGCCTCCTGACCACCGCATACGACTCAGTCAAAGCTACGGTGGCGGCAGTGGAAGCTGCGGGGCTAAGGGATAAAGTGAAGATCATGATCGGCGGCGGACCGGTTGACCAGGGAGTTGTGGAATTTACAGGAGCGGATGCATTCGGCAAAGATGCCCAGGATGCGGTAAGAGTATGTAAGGAGTTGATCTGATATGAATCCGTTATATCTTGAACGCCTGGAAAAAGCCAAGAAAACCATTGTCTTTGAAAATGATTCAGTAACCTCTTGTTATATTGGAACGGCAACTCCTCCGGCACACATGGGGATAACCATGGCGGAGTATATAAACGATCAGGAAAAGGGGCTGGACATATTCATTGACTATGTCAATGAGATTAATGCCACCGCACCTGTTGACTGCCTGAACAGTGGATACATGCCAAAGCCCAACATAGCGCTGGCCACAGCATGGTTTTCTAAAATAAAGGTACCGGGCAGGGATCTTCCGGAGAATTCCCTCTGGCAAGTCGAAGAAAAAAAGGTAATGCAGGACGCAGATTATGATCTGGTTATTGAAAAGGGCTACAATGGGCTGTTTGAAAAAATATTTCCTCAAGTGGCTGATATGGCGGAATTTCAGGAATTTATCCGGTATAATCAGGAAAATGGAGCCAAAGATGCCGGGAAATATATTAATGCCGGTTATCCGGTCATTACCGCTTCCATGATCAGTCCGCCCTTTGAAATGCTTTGTGGCGCCCGCACTATGGGACAGTTCTATATGGACTGCTATAAAATGCCGGACAAAGTAAAAGCAGCTTTGGACGCTATGCTGCCTGATATTGTAAATTCTGCAGTCGGGATTGCCAAGGCGGCTCAGGGAGTTGGCACTTGGGTAGGCGGGTGGCGTGGAGCCAGTGCCTTAGTGTCAACAAAAATATGGGAAAAATTAGTATGGCCCTATATATATGATGCAGCAATAACCTTGGTTGATAATGGGCTAACCCCGATTTTCCATCTCGATCAGAATTGGGATCGGGATATTGAGAGATTTCTGGAAGTGCCGGCCAAAAAGTGCATCCTGAATACCGATGGCATGACCGATTTAAGAAACGCCAAGAAGAAATTAGGGGATCATATAGCGTTTATGGGAGACGTACCGGCCCAGCTGCTGGCTACAGGCACTCCGGAACAAGTCAGCGACTATGTGAAGAGACTTCTGGATGATATCGGCACTGAGGGGGTTTTTGTGACTCCAGGATGTGATGCCCCGGCCAATGCTAAGTTCGAAAATATGGTAGCAATGTTTAAGGCGGCAGCAGAATTTTAATAAAGCGATGAATTCTAATGATTATATAGGGAGTATATTCGCATGATATTTATCGGTGAATCAATCAATGGTACAAGAAGCGCAATCAAAAAAGCAGTATTAGAGAGGGATGCCGAATATATTCAGAGGATTGCCATATCCCAGGCGGAAGCAGGGGCAGATTATCTCGACGTTAATGCCGGGACCGACCCCAATCGGGAGACCGAGGATTTACTCTGGTTGATCGAGACGGTTCAGGCGGTGGTTGACGTCCCCATCTGCATTGACAGTTCAACAGCGTCAGCCATTAAAGCCGCCATGGGGGTTATCCGCGCAACGCCCATGATCAATTCCATCAATGGCGACAGTAAGAGGTTGGAAAGCTTCCTTCCACTAATTAAAGAAAGAAACTGCCCGGTCATCGCACTGGCTATGGATGAGTCCAAATCCGATATGCCTAAGACCGTGGCAGAGAGAATGGTCGTTCTGGAAAAGATATTTAAGGCAACACGAGAAATGGCGATTCCGGATGAGAAGATTTTTATTGACCCGTTGATTATGGCTGTAGCCACAGACCAGACGGCAGCCAAGACGGTGTTTGAATGTATCCGGACAATCAAGGCTACCTACCCGGAAGCCCATATCAGCGGAGGGCTCAGCAATGTTTCTTTCGGGCTGCCCGAACGCGCCTTGATCAACAGGACCTTTTTGACACTGGCCCTGGAAGCCGGAATGGATTCGGCGGTTGTCAATCCGAGTAATGTGCAGCTGATTGAGTCATTATATGCCACAGAGCTTCTGCTGGGCAGGGACCGTTTCTGCAGAAACTATACGAAAGCCTCAAAAACGAATTTCAGCAGAAAAAACTAGAACTGGACTGAAAGAAAAAATGTCTGATTGGTTGATACTTTCAGGCATTTTTTTGCTTGCCAATTTCCTTAATCTGGGCTATTTCAACCTGAGTCTCAGGTGAGAATCTCTTTAAAACTGTGCGGGTGTCTTCTTAACGCAAATATGTGCGCAGTTTTATCTTATTTGGACATTACTTAATATGGCCTGCCGTCAAGGAGATGCCAGATTCAAACAGCGTCTTTTTTGAATTATTGAGTAAGATTTGGGTTAGAATCAGAGAATTTTTATAAACAAACGAAATGGTCATAAAAACATGGAAGTTGGTCACGCACCATGTTATATTAGAAATAAATACCAGTTATAAGTATGCAAGCGAAAAAGACGGATATTTCGCTGAGGAATATCAGAAAGGATGAGCTTAAAGCTTTACAGAGAGGTAAATGATGCTGAAGAGGTTTTTTAAAGTAATAATAATTGCCGGTCTATTATGGTTTCTATCACATACTATTTTGATCACGATTGATGGATTAGCCAATAACCTGGGTCAGTGTGATGTTGGGATCGTTTTAGGAAATAAGGTTGAATTGGATGGAACTCCGTCACAAAGATTGCAGGGTAGATTAGATAAAGCCGCAGAACTCTATAAAGACAAATATTTTCAATATATCATTGTCAGTGGGGGCACAGGTAAGGAAGGGTTTGACGAAGCCAAAGTAATGAAAAATTACCTGGTAAAAGCAGGAATACCTGAAAATGTGATCATTGAAGACAGCCATGGTGTTGATACATTTATGACCGCTAAGAATTCTAAGGTTATTATGGATCGGAATAATTTTCAAAGTGCAATGGTTATTACCCAGTACTACCATATAACCAGAACGACATTAGCAATGCACAAGGTTGGTATTAACAAGGTTTATTCTGCTCATGCAACAACCTTTGAACTACGTGATTTATACTCCTTAACAAGAGAATTTATTGGATATTATATGTATCTTCTAATAAAGTAGGATATTTGCCGACGTGTAAAGTGTTTGATCTTGATGATAATCAAATAGGTGATGATTTTGTCACGGAAAATCATGCAATTATGATGTACGAACCTATGTTGGCAGAACGTATGAAGATTGTTTAATTTTCTTATTGTTTAGTTTGTTATTTCCGAAAACTGAGCTCTTTGTTTTAAAGAAATAAAGCTGCCAATCGTGGGATCATCCCACCGACCGACAGCTTTTTTAAGAGCGCTCATGGGGTGGGAGCTTCAGGAGTTGCCGGAACTTTGGGAGCGGCGAGAACAGCTCTCTCAATTCGCTTTAATTTCGCCGATGTTTTTAATATAAACTGGTTGGTCTGAATTAAATAAAACTTGAAAGCATTCGGGTCCGCTGCGGCCATTTCTTTGATGGCGATAAACAGATCGTCGAATCCTTTGGCTATCAGATCGAAGCGGGCGTCTGCCTGGGTCATGGACAGGTTGAGCTTTAAGATCTTGCTTTCAAGTTCTATCTCGGCGATGCGCTTGGCTGCTGCATTTCCATTTTCAAGTACGTCAAGCTTCCGCTGCAGCTTCAAAACATTTCCCTGCTCGGCCCATACGGCTTGCAGGTTATCCGTGGCTTCTTTTTTCGCCTGGCCAAGCTCATTGGATAATTGGGAGATGGCGCTCTTTTGGGCACCACTCTCTTTCTGCAGCGCCTCTTTCTCAGCGAGGGCCTGTTTCCTGTCATTGACCGCCTGCTGCAGCTCGCGGACGGACATATTCTCAAGATCAAATTGGGTAATGAACTCCGCGCGTTCCTCCGCCGGAAGCCCCAGGAGAATGATTGCCTGGGTATAACCCATCTTGGCAAACGGCTCTGTTTTCGCGCTGATGCCGGAGGCGGCGGCGCTTGAGTCGGGGATGCCGTGCAGCTCAGGACCGTATTCTTCCGCTATGCGCATAAGATGATAGGCTGTGCGCTCGGTATACTGCACGGCGTTCTCCAGCCATAAACCATATTTACCATAAGGGATCTTTTCTTTGGCCTCCAAAAGGCGTCGGCCTATTTCAATGGCGCTGACTAACATGTATTTTTTGGCCTGTTCTTTGATCATGGTTATTTCAGCGGCGATAATGTCCGGCGTCCTTTCGATTATATCGTTTATATCGTTTATATTATTGGCATCCATGGTTAATGATCCTCCTACTGGTTGTACTCTTATTTCGTATGATATGTTGTCAAGCCTTGCGATGTGAATCTTCCATGCGGTAAAATTTCTGAAATCGAAGAATTTGAAAGCGCTTTCAAACGCTTCAGTTATTGAAGGAAGTAAATAAATACATAAATAAAGACGGCCTTGCGGCCGCCTGTTTTAATTTGGCTGAGGTAACGTTACCCTGGTTTAGCTTGTCCTCTCATACAGATCATTGATTGTGGTATCAATGATCTTGATATCTTGCTTGCCGGTCAAGTCCGGTTTCGGCGTCGGAATGGTGATGGTGAAGATGGTGCCGATGACGGTTCAAAGCTCTTTTTAAAAGACTACATGATCCAGCCTGTGGGAAGAATAACCGTATAACTGAGGTGCTGAGCAAGTTTGCTGCCAAGGATCTTGATACGCATGAAGTGTATAAAAATTTTTATATTCAAGGCATGTTGAGAGCTGCGTTTTGATTTTGATAGAGAAGAAATAGTCAGAAATTAAGCGGTTACGGTGATGTTGTATGTTTTTGCGAGGTTTTACTTTTAAGAACGCAATTTAAAGATTAGGATTAATAAAAAGGAGATAAGTTAATTGAGTACTGTAAATGTTCCAAAAACCATCGACCAAAGCAAAATGAATAGATTTTTTGTTATCGTGGCGGTATTAGCTTTCTTGGGTCTATTATTTGATGGATACGCTCAGGGGGTTTACAGTACTTCCCTTCCTTCGCTGATTCAAGATACTGGTATTGAGCCAACAGTTTTTGGCCTAATTGGTAGTTATACACTATATGGAATGATTGCCGGCGGAATAATATTTGGAATGTTAGCTGATAAAATAGGTAATAAAAAAGTATTCATGTTAGCTATTGGCTTTTACGCGATGTTCACAGGTCTGATGGGAACTGCAACAACAGTATGGCAGTTTTCTTTATACCAAGTTTTAACAGGAATGGGTGCTGCCGGAATTGCCCCAGTTACCTTTGCTATGCTTGCTGAATATAGTCCTTTAAAAAATCGTATTCAATTGATGAACACGACGACTCTGGGAATGCCGCTTGGAAGAATGTTGAGCACTTTGGCAGGTATGGCTATTTTGCCATCGTTTGGGTGGAGACCAATGTTTCTGATTGGTTTTATTCCCCTGATTTTAATTGTTTTTTGTATTTTTTACTTACCTGAATCTATGCAAAAATTGATAAAAGACGATAAAAGAAAAAAAATTCAAAAGATCTTAAAATTAGTTGCCCCTGAATACACTCCTAGCATAGACGAGCAATACGAAACAGAAATCCGACCTTCCGACAAAGGATCATTCCTAAGTCTATTTAGAAATGGCATGGCTGTGAATACTATTTTATATTGGTTAATCATGGCACTATGTATGTTTATCATTTACGGCTTAGTAACATGGCTGCCTAAAATGATGATGGGTGCAGGATATAACTTAGGATCCAGTCTCACGTTCTTTTTCACTTTCATCCTCGGGTCAATACCTGGTATCCTTCTATCGGGTCCGTTAGCCAATAAAATTGGACTTAAAAATACACTATCCTTATATGCAGCGGTTCCTGCCCTTGTTGTTCTGCTCTTGATGCTGAAACTAGATACAATTCTGGTATCAATTGTTCTGTTTGTCCTTGGAGCTGGTATGTATGGGTTATTGGGATTGATCTTTACATTCATATCAGTCAGCTATCCACTTGCCTTCCGTGGGACCGGATTAGGATGGGCTAATGCAGTGGGGCGTTTCGGCGGATCTTTCGCACCGATGACTGGAGGAATGTTGATAGCCCAAGAGGCGTCTTTGATAACAAACTTTATCGTATTCGCAACGGTACCGTTTCTTTTGATAGTGATCTGTGTTGTGGTTTCTCAACTAATCGCTAAGAAAGCTGCATCTCCCATTAATAGGGAATAGATAGTCGATTGAAACAGCAATCAATTGTCTGCAAGAATTTCCGGAGTCAGGAAGCATATCTAGATATTTAATTTTAAAAAAGCAGGGATACAGGGTAATAATTGTTGAGAGGCATCTTGTATTAAACTAAATCAAATAGCGCAGAACAAGGTAAACCGTACTGATGGCGACGGTGATCAGCATTATGGGGAAGCAGACTTTAAAGTACTGGCCGAAGGTTATTTTGTATCCCGCTTCCTCGGCCATACCGGAAGCCACGACATTGGCGCTTGCCCCGATAATGGTGCCGTTTCCGCCCAGACAGGCCCCCAGTGAGAGCGCCCACCATAACGGTGTAATGTCCATTCCGGTCAGCACGCCGACTTCCTGAATCAGCGGGATCATGGTCGCGGTAAACGGGATGTTGTCAACAAAGGCCGAAGCGATCGCGGAAACCCAGAGAACGGCCATTCCGAGTAAAAACATATCACCGTTGGTTTGCTGAACAATACTTTTCGCAAGCACCTCCAAAACTCCGGCCCGTTCCAGACCGTCCACCAGCATAAAAAGACCGGCAAAGAAGAAGATCGTTTTCCACTCGACTTCTTTAAATACTCTCTCCGGGTTGACTCCGGAAATCAGCAGAAGAAGGACTGCTCCGGTCATTGCTACGACCGAAGACGGATAATTTAAAACGCTATGCAAGATAAAGCCCAGGATGGTCAGGCCCAGTACGATTAGGCATTTAGTAAGGAGCTTTTTATCCTTGATTGCTTCATATTCGTTGAGCAGCAGGACCTTTTTTTTATTCTCTTCTTTTGTATGGAGATATTTTTTATAGACCAGCAGAAATGCTCCAATGGTGACGAACAGGATAGGAACAATGATTGGCGCAACATTAATAACAAAATCCATAAAGCTTAAGCCTGTTTTCGTCCCGATCATGATATTTGGCGGATCGCCGATCAGGGTCGCCGTGCCGCCGATATTCGAAGCAAAGATCTGGCTGATGACGAACGGGATGGGCTTTATCTTAAGGTCTTTTGTTACATCCAGCGTGATCGGGAGAATCAACAGAATTGTGGTTACATTGTCCAGAAAGGCTGAAGCAATCGCTGTAATGAAGGAAAGGTACACCAACACTTTCCAGGGTTCTCCTTTGGCCAGCTTGACAACTTTAATGGCCAGAAATTCGAACACACCGGTGCGCTGGGTGATCATAACGATCACCATCATGCTGATCAGCAGGGCAAGTGTATTAAAGTCGATGGCTTCGTAAGGATTCTCATGGTCTAATAGCCCCGTAAGCGCCATCAGAACGCCGCCGCCGAGCGCGATGATCACTCTGTCGATCTTTTCAGTAACGATGAGCAGATAGGCAGCTGCAAAGATAATGACAGACAGTGTCATGGCAGGTGTGAATTCCATTGCTGAAAGGCCTCCTTCGTCTTTTTCCTTCGTCTTTTCTGCATCGGTATACATAGGGTACGGCTTCGACAGTAAACTTTTTCCTAATACATTATGGCACTCCTGGCAAATTAATCAACAAGTATCCGGCTAACAGGTTCAATATATTTTTATTTTCCAAATTCTTTATTTTCTTATATAATAGGATAGGAATTAAGATAGATAGAGATTAAAATCAAGATCAAAAAGATCGTTTCTATCTGAAGAGGAGATACAGGAGGGTACAATGGACGAAAAAATGGCCAAATTGAAGGAATACCTTCAAATGGAGACGGAGATTGCATTTGAAGAATTCAAGACGTATTATACCGGTGTGATTGAACAGCTGAACAAAACATATAGCGAGATGGACCAGGCTGCCTGTTTCCAAGCCAGGTATATCTGCAGTATCATTCAGGGCAATGCCGAATCTCGTGCCCAGAGAAGTAAAGTGAACGGTAAAGCTTTCAAAAAAATGGCTGCCAAATGCGGGTTCTGGGTCGATGCGATTGATCATCGGCTGAAAAAAGAAGGTATGACGCAGAATGAAATTGACGTGGCAATGGGTGAGATAAATAAGGATGCTGAGCAGTAAAGACGTTCTGGATTTATCGGCGAAAAGGGCATGGATGGAGAATCAGCGATGATCATTATCCTATCACATCAATTTCTTGATTTTGATGCGCTTGCAGCGATGGCCGCAGCCCAAAAGCTATGTCCGGAAGCCGTATTGGTAATCGACGGCAAATACAGTTCTTATGTACAGGAATTTTTATCGCTGGCCAAAGAACAATTGCCTTACTACCGCTTCAAAGATATTGACGTGGACAAGGTAGAAAAGATCATTCTCGTGGATACACAGGAAATCGAACGGTCCATCGGCAATAAAAAGCTTATGGACAGGCTTCGGACCATCCCAATTGAGATCATTGACCATCATCCTGTCGTCGAACCGGATGGTCAGAACCAGATTATTGAAATGGTCGGAGCCTGTACGACGATTCTGGTCGAACAGATTCAGCAAAGAGGCATAAACCTGACCAGTTTCGATGCGACGTTAATGGCTCTGGGAATTTATGATGACACCGGAAGCCTGCTTTTTGCAAACACAACACCGAGGGATCTGCTGGCAGCCGCCTATCTTGTGGAAGAAGGGGCTGAGCTTGCCGTTATGGCGGAGTATCTGCAGAGACCGCTTACCTCGGAGCAAAAGGACTTATTCCAGCAGTTACTGGATAACGGCGTGATCGAAAAATATAATGAAATGCCGGTTTTTATCTCTTATGCCGAAAGCAGGGAGTATTTTTCAGGGCTGGCTTTGCTTGCGCACCGGATCGGTGAATTTGAGAATGCGGAGATCTTTTTCCTCGTCGTGAAGATGGAAGACCGGGTCTATCTTGTCGGCAGAGCAAGAGGAGGCAGCAGCCTGCCACTCAATGAAATTGTTCAGGCTTTTGGCGGCGGAGGCCATGAAAAAGCCGCTTCAGCCGTAATCAAAAATGGCAATATAGACAGCATCATCAGGCTGTTACGAGAAGAGATCAAGCTGAGGGCAGAGAAACCAACGACGATACGCGACATCATGAGTTATCCTGTTAAAACGGTTTTCCCGGATACCTCGATCGAAGAGGTAGGCAAGATGCTTCTAAAGTACGGGCATACCGGTCTGCCTGTTGTCCAGGATGAAAAACTTGTCGGGATTATCTCGCGCAGGGACGTGGACAAGGCCTTGAAACACGGGCTGCAGCACGCTCCGGTGAAGGGGTTTATGACCCGGGACGTGATCACGGTCCAGCCGGATTTAAGTTGGGAAGAAGTCCAGAAGCTGATGGTTTTACATGATATCGGCAGAATCCCGGTGGTGGAAAACGAGATCCTTACCGGCATTGTGTCGAGATCCGATGTGATGCGGCTCATTTATGGCAGCGTCGTACCGACCTTAAATGAGCTTGCCAGAGACAGAAGCATAGCCAGACGGGAAGAGATCCTGCGGCATATTACAGGGCTTCCCCAGTACATTCAGGATGATCTGGCGGTAATTCGGGAAGCCGCTTCGGAAATGGGGAACCAGGTCTATCTGGTTGGCGGTTTTGTCAGGGATTTACTAATGAATATGCCGAACAATGATCTGGATATAGTTGTCGAAGGCAACGGGATTGAGCTGGGCAGGATTCTGAGTAAAAAACTGACTTGCGACAAATTGGTCTTGCATGCATCCTTTGGCACGGCCAGTCTGATTTTCTGCAACGGCACACATTTGGACATTGCTTCAACCCGCCGGGAGGATTATGATTTTCCCGGAGCTTTGCCGGTTGTGGAGGAGTCAACCCTCAGAGAGGATTTGCTCCGGAGAGATTTCACCATTAATGCCATGGCTTTATGTTTGAACGAAGACAACTTTGGCGATATCATTGATTATTATGGCGGTTTTCGTGACCTGCAGCAAAAGGAAATTCGTTTCTTGCATAACCTCAGCTTTATTGACGATCCTACCCGGATGCTCAGAGCGATAAAGTTTGCCGTTCGGTATGCGTTCAAACTTGCCAAGGTGACGGTGGATGCGATACCAATCGCCTTAAAAGAGGACGTTTTTGCCAAAATCAGTGCGGAACGCTTTACGGAAGAACTGATCCTGATCTATAAGGAAGCCAAGTTTCAGCGCATGGGCCGCGAATTAATACGGAACGGTATTTTCAAAGCCTGGTTTAAAGCAGATTATGCCTGGAATTTTGAGGAGGCGGAGTCCGTCGGTGAGCAAAGGTCATTGACTGAACGATGGCTCATCAGCCTGAAAAATCTGGACAGTAATGAGATTTCCGCTGTTTTGGACAGACTGACCTTACCTAAATCTCTCAAAAGGATTACGCTGGAATACCTGCGGCTGAAGCAAGCCTTGAAACTGGAAGATCTTAGCGATCTGAAAAACCTTGATGAATTACTTGCAGGAGTTCCGTTATTGTTGTTTAATATTCTTGGCAGTGATGATGCCTATACGGACCCTCTGAAAAAATACCGTTTGCTGCGCGAGGGAATCCAGATGAAAACAACCGGAAAAGATCTGCGGCAATCAGGCGTCAGGGAAGGACCGGAAATCGGCAGCATCCTGAAACAAATTCGGCTGGCCTGGCTCGAAGGAAAAATCCGGACTCCGGATGAAGAAAAAAGGTATCTCGAAATCCTGCTCGAAAAGAATGATAGAGCTGATTGCATAGATAATAAACCAATATAAAATAGATCTTTATGAATTGTAAAATTCTGAAGGGAGAAATGACTTTGAGAAACAGAATTTTTAGCGGTATGCGGCCGACAGGTTCGCTGCACATAGGACATTTAAGCGTTCTGCAGAACTGGGCTGCGCTCCAGGATGAATATGAATGCTATTTTGGCATTGTCGACTGGCATGCGCTGACCACTGGTTATGAAGATAAGCTTGACCTTAAGGCTTTAATCAGAGAAATGGCTCTGGACTGGCTGAGTGTCGGAATAGATCCTGAAAAGAGCGCGGTGTTCATTCAATCCCAGGTCAAAGAACATGCGGAACTTCACCTTTTGTTCTCCATGTTTACGCCGATTTCGTGGCTGGAAAGAGTGCCGACGTATAAGGATCAGCTCCAGCAGCTCGGAAACGAAGGCAAAGACCTGCATACGTATGGTTTTCTCGGTTATCCTTTACTGCAGGCGGCGGATATTCTCGTCTACAAGGCCAAAGCCGTCCCGGTAGGAGAAGACCAAATCCCGCATATCGAACTTTGCCGGGAAGTCGGACGCCGTTTTAATTACCTGTATGGGAACGTTTTTCCCGAACCGCAGGCCCTTATCGGCAAAGTGCCGCTGCTGCCGGGTGTTGACGGTCGAAAAATGAGCAAAAGCTATAACAACGCAATCTCGCTTACAGCCTCAACGGAAGAAATCAATATCAGGGTCAAACAGATGATCACGGATCCCGAGCGCCTCCGCAAGGACGACCCGGGACATCCGGAAGTCTGTGTGGTTTCCAAGTTTCATCATATTTATACGCCGGATATAAAGCGGGTCGAAGAAGAATGCTGCGCCGGCAAAATCGGCTGCGTCGCCTGTAAGAAGTATCTGGCTGAAAACATCGATAAAGTGCTTGCCCCCTATCGGGAAAGAAGATTATTCTGGGATGAAGACGGCAAGGTTGAAAAAGTACTGCAGGAGGGCGCCGAAAAAGCCAGGATTACCGCTGCAGCAACCATGGCGGAAGTCCGGTCAGCGCTGGGGATCTGATGGATGATGCTCTAAAACGTGCCCCTTATGTTGAAATCCCTAATTTTCAAGGCCCTTTGGATTTACTCCTTCATCTGATCCAGGAGCATAAAGTTGATATTTATGATATTCCGATCGCGCTCATTGCCGATCAATTCATCGCTACTGTCCGCAGATTAGAAGCGCTGGATATGGAAGTGACTTCGGAATTTCTGGTGCTGGCGGCCCATCTGTTGTATCTGAAATCACGGCAGCTGCTGCCAAAACCGCAAAAGACCGAAGAGGAACTGCTGCTGGAAGAAGAGATGAAACAAGACCTTGTGGAAAGGCTTGTCACCTACAGGGCTTTTAAAAACATTGCCTCGTTTTTGAGTTCGAGGGACGAAACACTGGGCAGCAGGTATTTCCGGGAAATCGATCTTGAAGAGATCCTTTCCAGAATCCCGCCGCCGAACCCTTTGCAGGGCATTGTCATGGAGGATTTGTTCAAGGCGTTCCAAGCTGTTCTGGAGCGGGTTGAAAAAGGTGAGGATATCCAGTATGTACAGGTCGAAGAAATCCCTGTGGAGATGATGACGAGCGACATCATGCGCAGAATGATCCTACATCCCAAAGGGCTGAAGTTCAGTCAGCTTCTAAGATACGGATCGAGGGTAGAAATTGTGGTAGCCTTTATCGCTTTGCTTGAGCTGCTCAAAGAAGGAAAGGTCAGGGCGGAGCAAAGCAAGGAGGCCAATGAAATATTTTTGGTTCCAACCGAAAAAGCTTGGGACTTTCGAAATGAGGAATCGGGATGATGCTGTTTCAGGATACGGAAATTGCTGCCCTGGAAGCTTTGCTTTTTGTGGCCAAGGAACCGCTGAGCATGACGAAAATTGCAGAGATACTGGAGATACCGGCCGATCATGTGCCTGAATTTCTGCAGGCACTAAAAGACAGATATGAAGATCCCGCGAGCGGTTTGGTGCTTATTGAGCTGGAACAGGGTTTCCGGCTCGGAACGAAGCCTGAACTTGCCGGTTACATCGAAGTCTTGTACAAACATCCTTCTCAGATACTATCGAATGCAGCGTTGGAAGTCCTGTCGATTATTGCTTACAAACAGCCGATTACCCGCGGCGAAATTGATTTCATCCGCGGCGTCCAATCCGACCGGGCGCTGGCCACGCTGGTTGAAAGAGGGCTGGTCAAAGACTTGGGACGGAAGGATGGTCCGGGACGGCCGATCCTTTACGGGACAACCGAAGATTTCCTTATCCACTTTGGCCTGAAATCTATTCAGGATCTCCCGCCGCTGGAGCATACGGCAGAAGAGGAAGAGGAAGCTTAATCGATCAGACAGGAATTATTCTTATCGGAAGTTGTCCTTTTCTGTCGGATGTGCTAAAATAATTGGGCAAATTGAATATTTTTAGGGATAGAGGCGCAGTGCTTAAGAGTAATGATTCCGAGATGCCAGTCGATGACGAATAAAGAAAGGAAACA
This sequence comes from Dehalobacter sp. TeCB1, assembly GCF_001707455.1. NCBI lineage: Bacteria > Bacillati > Bacillota > Clostridia > Eubacteriales > Desulfitobacteriaceae > Dehalobacter > Dehalobacter sp. TeCB1. The sequence goes on from NZ_MCHF01000014.1 coordinate 56,260, forward strand.
CTGCCGAAGCCGGATGATGGCCAAGAGTCGGGCTGGGTTTATACTGAAAGAGTATAAAACTGTCATTCTGAAACGGAATGAAGCGCTATTCGGAACCTTTCAAATTACCGGCGTTTGATATGCCGGGAAAATAGGATTTTTCAGGTTTACGGGTAGTATCCGTAAACTTTTTTCGTGTATTTGAAAATACGGTAAGCGCTTTCTGATACATCGAATTTCAGCTTAGGCTGCCGCCAATTTACCTTAATAGGAGGATGCGACCATGTCGAATAAATCATTGCCTTTTTCCAGTCAGGAAATTGAAAGAATTGCCCAGGAGTATGGAACGCCTTTTCATATTTACGATGAAAAAGCAATTCGGGAGAACGTACGCAGGCTTCAGGCTGCCTTTGCCTGGAATCCAGGATTTAAGGAGTATTTTGCGGTAAAAGCAACACCAAATCCGTATATTTTAAAAATTCTGGCCGAAGAGGGAACAGGCGCAGACTGCAGTTCTCTTCCAGAACTTATTTTGGCCGAGAAGGCCGGGTTGAAAGGAGAAAACATCGTATTCTCCTCAAATGATACGCCGGCAGCCGAATTCTGCAAGGCCAGGGACCTCGGAGCGATCATCAATCTGGACGATATCACCCATATCGATTTTCTGGACAGAGAAGCCGGAATCCCTGAAATGATCTCTTTCCGCTATAACCCCGGTCCGCTGCGCGAGGGCAATACGATTATCGGAAAACCCGAAGATGCCAAATACGGACTGACAAGAGAGCAGCTTTTTGAAGCGTATGCCAAAGTGAGAAGTCTCGGTGCCAAAAGATTCGGTATTCATACCATGGTAATTTCCAATGAACTTGATCCGGAGTTTTTTGTCGAGACGGCCCGGATGATGTTTGAACTGGCGGTGGAACTGAAAGAAAAGCTCGGTATCCGGATTGAGATCATTAACCTTGGCGGTGGGATCGGAATTCCGTACCGGCTGGGTCAGGATCCTGTAAATCTGGAATATGTCGGGAAACGGATCAAACAGGTTTACGAACAACTGCTTGTTCCGGCAGGACTGGACCCGTTGAAGGTCGCCATGGAGTGCGGACGGATGATTACAGGACCTTACGGTTATGTGGTCGCCAGAGTGCTTCATAAAAAAGAAATCTACAAGAACTACATCGGACTCGATGCCAGCATGGCTGATCTGATGCGTCCGGGGATTTACGGGGCTTATCATCATATCACGGTTGTTGGGAAAGAACAGTTGATACCGGACCATCAGTATGATGTGACCGGAGGGCTTTGTGAGAACAACGATAAATTTGCGGTAGACAGGATTTTGCCCAAAATGGATATCGGGGATCTTGTGGTCATTCATGATACGGGTGCCCATGGACATGCCATGGGATTCAATTATAACGGCAAGCTCAGATCAAAAGAACTTCTTCTGAAAACTGACGGCCGGGTTGAGACGATCAGAAGAGCCGAAACCATTGAGGATTATTTTGCGACGCTGGATTTTGACGGGCTCAATTAGCCCTGTCAATTAACGCAGCATTCAGTGCGCTGCCGAGCAGGAGTATAACACAGCTCCAGTACAGCCACAACAGAAGAATGATGATGCCTGCAATGCTTCCGTAGGCCAGGGTATAGCTGTTGAAATGATTCACGTAATAGGCAAAGGCCAGAGAAATAATAATCCATCCGCCTGCGGAAAATAATGAACCAGCAAAGTAACTCCGGATCGGATATTTGTTGTGGGTTGCGATGATATTCAGCAGGATGAAGATCATAATCAGAAAAATAAACTGGATAAGCAGGCGAAGGTTCTGCCAGATGAGCGGAAATATGTTGTCCGGCCCTAAAAGATAGACAAAAATATTGGCCAGTTTTTGACCGAAGATTAATACCAGGAATGAACCAACAATAGCCAGCGCAACGATAACAAAAAAAAGCAAAGCCGAAAGTTTTAAACGAAAAAACGACCAGGTTTCCTGAAGACCGTAGGCTTTGCCGGCTCCTCTCATCAAGGCATTGATACCATTCAAAGATGCCCACAGAGCGCCAATCATGCTTAAGACAAGCAAAGCAGGGCTGCTGCGGACGCTGAAGACCTCAATGACAATGGTCTCAACCATTTGGATGGTTTCGGCAGGCAGCAGGAACTTAAAACTGTCGAAGAACTCCACATTGCTGATGTCCAAAAAACCGACCAAGGTCAGAAGGAAAATAACAAACGGGAAAAAGGACAGGATGATGTAGTAGGCAACCTGTCCGCTAAGCGCAAATAATTCATTGATGGAGATAATTCGAACATACTTCCGGAAAAAGCTACGCCAGTTCATATTTGTTAGCCCCGCAGTTTTGAACAAGTCTGATCGTTTAACTTTTATAAAATGTTATTTAATTTCAATGTTTCTGATTTCGGGACCTCCTGTAGCAGGAACGTCAGAGTATTCAATTCAGCCATGGAATGGCTTTTTTCTTTGTACTTAACGTATTGGGAAAGGCGTTTGTAGGAAATTTCTATATTGTTCAGGATACTGTGATTAAGAAAAATGGACCACCAATCGTGCAGTTTGGTCCAATGATCATAGGTTTGCTGTATCGTTAGGGAGGCTTCGTCCCATTTATCAGAGGCGATCAGAAGCTCGACCTGATCCAGATTATCCAGAACAGCGCCGGAAGTAGAATCGATCCTGTCGGCCACCCATAAGGTCGATCCGATTAGAATCACGAAACCCAGGATAATGGTGAGCGTCGAACGCATGCTGTCTCCTCCTTTTCAAAAGAGAATATTTATTTGGAATTATTTGTTTGGGTCTGCTTTTTGCTGAATATAGAGCTTGCGCTGGGAGTCGATGCTCGCAAAAAACACCTTCTTAATATCCGGAACATTTGCTTTGGTCAGTTCCTTATTTAACCATTGAATATTGACACCCGATTTTTCCAGATTCTTTTGCTGGAGCTTACCGTCCATGATCAAGGCTAAAGGCAGACCTTCAGCTATTACCTGCAGCTTCAAATCCTGCGTATTCACCGGACGTTTGCCTGTTTTGGGGATAACACTAAGCTGACCGTTGGTTTCTAAAATCGCATATTCTACATCGGCGATGTTCGGCAGATTTTTCGCCCGGAGCTGTTCAAGCAGATCACTGAGGTTGTAGCGGAGTTTTCTGAGTTCTCCTTCAAGGATTTGCCCCTTATTGATCAGAATGGTCGGTGTACCGCAGATGATACCGCGGGCTTTTTCACTCTTTAAAGCGATCTCCGAAATGGCTAGACCGAGCAGAAGCAGGATCAGGACCGGAAATAAGCCCGCCATCAGCGGAATACCGGAATCCTGACTCGGGATAACGGCAAGTTCGGAAATCATCAGAATAATAACAAGCTCAAAAGGCTGGAGCTGACCAATTTGTCTTTTACCCATGACTCTTAAGACGAGGACAATAATCAAATAGAGGATAATCGTTCGAACAATACCGATCAGCAATGGCGTGTGCTCCTTTCGGTCCATATCTCTATTAATTTTTTCCCTGTCCGGGCAATTTATTCTCAATTTCCTGAAAGTTATGAGGAAAATGCCATATGATTACCAAAAAAATCAAGAAAATGGAGTGTTTAAAATCTTCCCAAGAACTTTGTTTTGATATACAATGAATAGAATGATAGAATTAATTTGGAAATTCATATTTTTTGTAGAATAAGGAGGAAAGCCCGTGTTCGAAAACGACATACTGGTTGCTGGTGCAGATCCTGGTTTTGGCGCCATAAAGCTCGATATTGGCGATACGAAGATATTATTTCCTGCACTCATCTGTAATGGTAATGAGAGAATTTTCTCAACCTTGGGCAGAACTGAGCTTGAAAAAGGATCGGATCTCGATATACAAATCGCTTCTCTTGATGTCATTGTCAGAAATAATTCCAGCGGCGTAGAACGGCATTATTTTATGGGAAGCCTGGCCGAGAGTCTGAATCCCAAAGAAGCTCATTATTGTTGGGATGAAGATAAATCTATGGACGAAGAAGCGATGTCTTTGCTGATCGTGGGCTTAGCTTTGGCCCAGCCTTATCCTAAGACGAACATCTATCTCGGAACCGGGGTTCCTGTCAAATTCTACGCCTCTCTGAAAGACAAATATGAGGCAGAATTAAAGGGTTCTTTTTCTGTGACTTTTCTGTCCGGCACATTCAAAGGACAAACGCGCAGTATGAACATTCTCCGTTCGCGAGTGCTGCCTCAAAGTTACGGCGTATTCATCAAGGAAACACTGACTGAAGACGGCAAACCGACCAATCCGAAGCTTTTCGGCGGTTATGTCGTTGTTATAGATCCTGGTTTCAGAACGACGGATATTGCCACATTTTACGATGGCATTATGCTTGATCCGCCGAATTCATTCAGCATTGAGAAGGGGCTGCAATGGGCCTATGCCGGCGTAGCTGAAAAACTCAAAGAAATGACCATGAACCATACCAACCCGATCGAGACGGATGACAAGGAACTTGATAAAATTTTCAGAGTGAATAAAGGATTATATCCGTGGAATAACGGAGCAATTGACCTTAATCCTGTCATGAAGAAGATGCTGGCCCAACTGGCCGCTGATATTTCCAGGGAAATTATGAAGACGCTGAAGCCGATGGCCGGCAGGATTCATACAATCCTTGTCGCCGGTAAAGTCGGGGAAATGATCTTCGAATATCTGAATCTGGAAAATAAGGTTCTGATTGACGATCCTCAGTTTGGGAATGCAGCAGGTTTCCGGATTATGGCCGCAAACCTGGTCAATAATCTTACCAGGAAAGTAAATGTTGAATAATGAAAACAACAGGTCATCTTGTACTCTATATTTCTGAAAATGAAGATTTTGAGCTCTGGAGGGTTCTTTCCCAGATCCCTCCGGAGGAACGGTCCGCTTTTGTCAAAAATGCCCTGAAAACGGCGATTGTTCAAAACAATGAAGCCCGGAATTCTCAGGATCATTGGGCAAGGCAAAATAACGTTCTGCGGCTTGATAAGAGCGCCGGTCAAAGCCCGGTGATGAATGAGGTGGCCATGGAGGAGCTGGGCTACAACACGATTGCTGCTGCGGATGAAAAAGCCATGCGGCCGTTAATGAACGGTATTCCTCAGGGCAGGGGAAATCCCAGACCCGAGGTGGATTTCGACCTCGTACGCGTGGAAGAATTGCTGCAGACCGGTGAGGCAAGGCCCAAGACCTCACTGCCTGGTCTTGACTTCCTGCTTACCAATGTCATCGGTGAAGAAGATGATGAAAAAGTGATTGAATTTGTCCGAAAAAGCCAAACTGCCTCCGGAGAGGAATAAAGCAAAATGTTCTCCGCGGGGCAGTTAATTATTTTGTTAATACAATATTTGGGGTTACGTCATGTACCCTAACCGCTCTTCGGCTGTTGTGCCCTCCCTGGCACAAACAGCCGCGCTTCGCCATCCGGGCTACGCTTGGCCGCGGATAGACTACATGACGTTAAATTTCGCGTGTATTAAGCGATCCTATGCTGAATATGGGATTTGTATAATTTCCTCTGAAGATCAGATGATACTGATCTTATATTTTTTGAACCAGAAATCCAGCTGCAGCAGAAAGGCAAAAAGTCTGGGTGTGTCCATCAGCTGACCGAACCACGGTCGATTGGCATCGGACGACGGATTGGCCATTAAGTCCAGAAGTTGTTTTTTATTCACTAAATCATACAGCGGTGAGGCAGAGTCTTCCAGAACAGTACGAAGTCTGCCGGTGACCATCTCCAGGAATTGCGGATGGTGGGTTTTGGGGTAAGGGCTTTTGCGCCGCCAGAGAACATCTTCAGGAAGTATGCCTTCCAGGGCGGTTCGCAAAAGCCCTTTTTCGCGATTTTGCCAGTACTTCATTTCCCACGGAATATTCCAGACATATTCAACAATCCGGTGGTCACAGAAAGGCACGCGGACTTCCAGACCGGAAGCCATCGTCATTCTGTCTTTGCGGTCAAGCAGGGTGGGCATGAATCTGGTCAAAGTCAGGTAACTGATTCGTTTATCTTTGTCTACTTTGGCGTCCCCGGTCCCCGAAACGGGAACTTCTGAAACGGCTTCCCGGTAGCGCTCTCTTACATAATCTAAAGGTGCGATGATCTGGAGAATTTCCGGTGATAGGATCCGGAGGCGAGTTTGAAGGTCCGTTGACCACGGAAAGGTATCTGCATTTTTAAGATCATCCCGGTGAAACCACGGATATCCGCCAAAAACTTCATCTGCGCATTCCCCGGAAAGTCCGACCGTTACCGACTCTTTGATTCTCCGGCTGAACAGCAGCAGGGAAGAATCAACATCGGCCATACCCGGCAGGTCTCTGGCTGCGGCAGCGTCTGTCAGAGCTTCGACCAGTTCTGCAGTATCCAGAAACAGGTTATGGTGGTTGGTGTTGAAGTAATTGGCCATTTTACGCACCCATGGAGCATCCGGATCCGGCTGATAGTCATTTGCTTGAAAATATTTGTCGTTAGCGATGTAGTCAATAGAGAACGTGGGAAGGATTTTCCCTTCAGCCTGATACTTCTTAGCAGCGATAGCCGTTATGATACTGGAATCCAGACCTCCGGACAATAAAGTCCCTAGGGGAACATCGGAGACAAGCTGACGGGAAATGGCATCGATGACCAGTTCGCGAACATGATCAACCGTTGTTCGGATATCATCTGTATGAGGTTTGTTTTCAAGCTGCCAGTACGGCCACTGTCTTATTCCCTCATACTTAACCAGCATCGCGTATCCGGGTTTCAGTTCACAAATGTTTTTAATAACACCAAAACCCGGAGTCCTGGCCGGGGCAATCATAAAAAGTTCGGCGAGGCCTTCACGGTCAATGACCGCAGGGATATCAGGATGGGCAAGTAGCGCTTTAAGTTCTGAAGCAAAAATGAACGACGGGTATTTATGATAATAAAACAGCGGTTTAACGCCCATTCTGTCCCGGGCCAGAAAGAGAGATTTTTCCCGGCAGTCCCAGATCCCAAACGCGAAAATGCCATTGAGTTTCTGAACGCAATCCACGCCCCATTCCAGATAAGACAGAAGCAGGACTTCCGTATCAGAATGCCCTTGGAAAGAATACCCTTTCGCTGAGAGAGCCTGGCGGATTTCTTCGGTGTTATACAATTCTCCGTTATAAGTAATCGTATAGGCCCAGCCGCCGCGCCAGCGGGTCATGGGTTGTTTTCCTCCTTCAATATCTACAACCGCCAGCCTGCTGTGGCCCAAAGCAATTTCGGGATAAAGCCATTTTCCCCGAGTATCAGGACCGCGGGGAGTAAGGGTGTCGACCATTCTGTCAATGACAGGGCCGGATTCGGACATATCCTGCGTCCAATCCAGCCAGCCTGTAATTCCGCACAAAGCTGTTCACTCCTTAAATAATAAAATAATGATAACTGGTATCACCTAATACTATATATATGACCGTTATAACCGAATGTTTCAAAATAATTTCCGTGAATTCACTTGCCAAATAAAAAGCATTTGTATATAATGATTTACAATAACTGCATAGCTTTAAAGCGAAGATTGAGAATAGTAACCATGAACGGAAAATTACAGAGAGTCGCAGGTTGGTGTGATTGCGGCAGGGAAGTTTATGACGAATGGCCTCATGAGTACGACCCGAAATCATCGATAGTAGGCGTCGTCGGGAATCCTACCCGTTATCATCAGGACGTGTATGATCGTACATGTTTGAGCGGGTATAGTAATATACCAATTTGGGTGGTACCGCAGGAGATATAGCCTCTTGTCCCTTTCTAGGGATAAGGGGCTTTTTGACGTTTACGGATGAGCGGCGTTCTATAGCAAGCTCGAGGGAGGTTAATCGATATGAATACTTCAATAAAATCTTATTACACCAGCAGCGGACTTCTGATTCATTCCGTAACGGAAGAAATTGATAAGTCCTATCGTGAGAAAATCATCATGGAGCTGAATGACGTTCAGGGCGCTTACTTTTGCAGCAGCTTTGAATATCCGGGCAGGTATACCCGCTGGGACATCGGATTTATCAATCCTCCGATCGAGATCCGGACATTTGGCCGAAATATTGAAATAACGGCGTTGGATCAAAAAGGGCTGATCCTGCTGGAATTTATCTATGACGTTCTGAAGCGGGAAACATATTTGGAAACACTGATCCGCGGGCAGTACAAAATAACGGGCAGGGTTGCCCCAAGTCAGGAATTTTTTCCGGAAGAGCAAAGAAGCAGGCAAAAATCCGTTTTTTCTGTGGTCCGCAGCCTGCTGGAAGCGTTTTACTCTGATCTGGACGCTTTTCTCGGTCTATATGGAAGCTTCGGCTATGATCTGATCTTTCAGTTTGAAAGCATCCATCTGAAAAGGCCGCGGGATGAAGTGCAGGCCGATATGATCTTGTTTATCCCCGATGAAATCTTTGTCATTGACCATCAGAAGGATGACTGCTTCCGTATTCGGTATGATTTTGAATTCGGCGGTCTTTCCAGTCTGGGTCAGGCCAAAACGATGCTGTCAGCTGCCGGGAGAATAAAAAATGATGGCCGGACTATTCCGGCGCAGGAAATATCAAACGATACCGAAGGACGATATGCGGAAAAAGTCCGGATTGCTAAAGCGTACTTTAAACGCGGTGACTTTTTCGAGGTCGTTCCGTCTCATACCTTTTATCGGAGCTGTGAGATCAGGCCTTCGGAAATATTTGAAAACTTGACAAAGATTAATCCGAGTCCTTATGGGTTCCTGATTCATCTTGGCAATGAGCACCTGATTGGTTCCTCGCCGGAAATGTTTGTCAGGGTCGAAGGCAGAAGAATCGAGACTTGTCCGATATCCGGCACAATCCAAAGAGGATGTAATGCGTTGGAAGATGCCGAAAGGATTCGTCAGCTGCTGAACTCCCATAAGGATGAGTCCGAACTTACGATGTGCACGGATGTTGACCGCAATGACAAATCCAGGATCTGTGTGCCGGGTACAGTGAAGGTGCTGGGAAGGCGCCAGATTGAGATGTATTCGCACCTGATCCACACTGTGGACCATGTGGAGGGGATCCTGGCCGATGGGTATGACGCCTTGGATGCTTTTATGACGCATATGTGGGCGGTAACCGTGACCGGGGCTCCCAAAAAAGCCGCCGTTCAATGGATTGAAGACCATGAGGAGTCCAACCGGATGTGGTACGGCGGGGCAGTCGGAATCCTTAGTTTTGACGGCCGGATGAATACAGGACTCACACTCAGAACCATCCGCTTAAAAGACGGGATCGCTGGGGTCAGAGTCGGAGCAACGCTGCTGTATGATTCCATTCCCGAAGAGGAAGAAAAAGAAACGATTGTCAAGGCTGAAGCCCTTCTCAAAGTATTGGGTGATGCGAAAGCCGGTATGACTGAAAATAGAAACGATCTGCTCACAGCTTGTTCACCACGGCAAGAAAATGCCGCTGATCCTTTTCAAGTGCTGCTGGTTGATCATGAAGACTCCTTCGTGCATACACTGGCCAGTTATTTCCGTAAAGCCGGCTGTCAGGTGGTCACGATGCGGCACCATCTGGCCAGAGAAGCCTTAAAGAAAGAACGGTATGATTTGGTCGTGCTGTCTCCGGGCCCGGGCAAACCGTCTGATTTTAAACTCCGGGAAACAATCGGGCTCTGTCTGGACAAAGGAATTCCTCTCTTTGGGGTCTGTCTGGGGCTGCAGGGGATTGTCGAATATTTTAACGGAAAGCTCGGCGTATTGGATATACCGGTGCATGGCAAACAATCGGCGTTAAAAATATCCCCGGAATCAGTAATCTTTAAAAAATTGGCCAATCTAAGAGTAGGCAGATACCATTCACTGTTTGCTGAAAAAGTACCGCCGGAACTTGAGATTACGGCCTGGACTGAAGATGGTGTGGTTATGGCAGTAGAAAGCAAAGATAAAAACATTCTAGCAGTCCAGTTCCACCCTGAATCCATCATGTCGATGGATGAGGATCAAGGATTCCGGATCATCACCAATATTTTGTCTATACGAGGAGGTGCCTACGGTGCGTAATCTGACCATTCTGGATTGTACGCTCAGAGACGGAGGACTGACCAACAACTTCCGGTTCCCAGAAAAATATATCAAAGACCATATTCAAAAGATCTCCGAAGCGAAGGTCGATTATCTTGAACTTGGGTATAAAGCAGATCCCGCGTATTATGAACGGACAGCCTACGGCAAACTTAAATTCTGTGATGACAGCGAGATACGTGACATCATCAAAGGAATTCCGGGGCTTCCCAAACTGGCTTTTATGGTGGATGTCGGCAGATTTGACCGGCGATTGGTTGAAAATGCCTCAGTTTCACCGTTCACCATGGGCCGGGTTGCCTGCTATTTAAACCAGATTGAAGAGGCCGTCGAAGATGTCCGCTTTCTGCAAAATAAAGGTTATGAAACAACGCTGAATATCATGGCAATTTCCAGAGAAAGAATCCCGGAAATTGTTTGCGGCTTAAGAAAAATTAAAGCGCAAATCCCTGCAGCAGCAGTCTATGTGGTAGACAGTTACGGGGCGCTTTATCCGGATGATGTCAAAAAGCTGGTATCGCTGTACAAGGAAGAATTAAACGGTATGAATGTGGGAATTCACGTGCATAACAATATGCAGCTGGCCTTCTCCAACACCATTACGGCGGTTGAAAGCGGTGCTGACTTCCTTGATGCGAGTGTCAACGGGATGGGAAGGGGTGCCGGCAACTGTCCGCTGGAATGTCTTTTACCCTATGTCGGTAAGGACAATTATGATTTAAAGCCTGTACTGGCGCTGATTAATGATTACTACACCCATGATGCTAACGAACGTTCCTGGGGCTACTGTCCGAAGCAGCTCTTGACGGGGATTTTTAATCAGCATCCTGTCTATAGTATCCAGGGGGCTGGCGAAGATCTGATCCGAATCTATGATCATTTTCAAAGTGAGGTGCAGGTATGAAGAACAAAACGATTAATTATCTAGGACAAAATGGTTATTTTGGTGCCTATGGCGGGAGATTTGTCCCGGAAATCCTGATACCGGCTGTCGACGAACTGAATCAGGCTTTTCAGGAAATATTACGGGACGAGGACTTTTATAAGCAATACTATAATCTCCTGATGGATTTCTCAGGCAGGCCGACGCCGCTAACGTATGCTGAAGGGCTTAGTGCGTATTTTGGCAAAGCCAAAATCTATATAAAACGGGAAGATTTAAATCATTCCGGCGCCCATAAAATCAATAATGTGCTCGGGCAAGGCCTGCTCATGAAAAAATTGGGCAAGACCAGAGTCATTGCCGAGACCGGCGCAGGCCAGCACGGTGTGGCAACGGCGATCATGGCAGCAAAAATGGGATTTCAGGCGACGATCTATATGGGAGCTGAAGACGCTGAACGGCAATATGCCAATGTCTTCTGGATGAAACAGCTCGGAGCTGAAGTTATTCCCGTGACAACCGGGACGGCAACGCTTAAGGATGCCATTAACGAAGCACTTCGCGACTGGGCAGGAAATTTTGACAACACGCATTATGCACTTGGCACGGCGTGCGGACCAAGGCCATTCCCGGAGATGGTCACTTTCTTTCAGTCCGTAATCAGTAAAGAGATGAAAAAACAAATTAATGAGATTTGCGGCAAGAATCCGGACCGGATCTATGCCTGTCTGGGCGGTGGTTCCAATGCGATGGGCGCTTTTGTGGAATTTCTGCAGGAGCCCGGTGTAGAACTTGTTGCCGTCGAGGCAGGCGGCAAGGGCGAAGCTTCCGGAAAGCATGCTTCGCGGATCGCTTATGCCAAAGCCAAAACCGGCGTCTCTCAGGGCTACAAGACATTGTTTCTCCAGGATGATGACGGACAGATGCTGGATACCTGGAGCATTTCCGCCGGACTTGATTATGTCGGCGTATCACCAATCCTGGCTCATCTGGCGGAAACCAAGAGGGTCCGGGTTTTAGCCGCCACAGATGCCGAAGTCATTGAGGCCTTTAAACTGATCATCAGCAAGGAAGGGCTGATACCGGCACTTGAATCCACACATGCTTTCGCCGGACTTTTCAGGGAAATTGCTGACACCAAACCGGAAGATGTCATCGTTGTCAATATGTCCGGGCGGGGCGACAAAGATATCTTCAATATTGGGGAAGCATTGCAGGATCAGGGCTGGAAAACATTTGTCACGGAAAGAGGTAAGGCATATGCGGATTGAAAAACAAATCGAAGCTATGAGAAAAGAGAAGAAAATACTGCTGATGACCCACCAAATTATTGGCTATCCTGATTTTGCCACCAATGAAAAAGTGATTGAATGCTTTTATAACAACGGGGTCGACCTGATTGAACTGCAAATACCTTTTTCTGATCCGATTGCCGACGGACCGGTATTCACCAAGTCCAACCAGGCCGTATTGGAGAAGGGGATCAAAGTCAGCGATTGCCTGAAGTTTATTGAGAGAATGGCCAGCAAATACCCGATCTCGTTTTTGGTCATGACCTACTACAATATTCTGTACCAATACGGCGTCGAAGCATTTATTGACCGGTGCAAAGAGATTGGCGTCCAGGGAACCATCGTGCCGGATGCTCCGCTCGATGAGGCCAGAACCTACTACGATTATTCCTGCCAACAGGGATTGGCTGCAGTAAGTATAGCGACACCTTATTCCGATTCGAAGCGGCTGCAGGAAATTGCAGATATCGGGAGCGGATTCATCTATTACGTTCCCCGCAAAGGGGTAACCGGCAGCAAAACAACTTTTGGCTTCGAAATTCTGGACGGGATTCAAAAAGCAAAGAAAGAGACCGGCAAAACAATCGCCGTAGGTTTTGGGATTCAAGGCCCGGAAGATGTCGCCCGTTTAATTGGAACAGCCGATATAGCAATCATCGGCAGTAAGATCCAGCAGGTGCTGGAGACTGAAGGGCTGTCCGGTCTGGATCAGTTTTTAGGTGATATTGTGCGTGTTAATAAGGAGGAATGAATGATGGGAATGGAGATAGCTTTAAAAAAACTTTCCAATAGAGAGGATCTCAGTGCTCAGCTGGCGTATGATTCCATGACGGAGATTATGAGCGGTGAAGCCAGTGAAATCTCCATGGCAGCCTTTTTAACGGCACTCCGCCTGAAAGGAGAGACCATTGAAGAGATTTACGGGACAAGTAAGGTGATGCGGGAAAAAGCCCTCAAAGTTGCGTGCGCATCAGAAAATCTGGTGGACACCTGCGGAACAGGCGGGGATGGCGCTCATACGTTCAATATTTCCACAACGGCAATGTTCGTTGCTGCCAGTAATGGCGTAAAAATTGCCAAGCATGGCAACCGGAGCATTACCAGCAAGAGCGGGGCTGCGGATGTCCTCGAAGCTTTAGGGATCGAGATTGCGCTGACACCGGAAGCAATCGGGAAGTGTATCGACCAGGTGGGCCTTGGTTTTATGTTCGCTCCGCATTTCCATGCTTCGATGAAATATGCGATGCCGGTGCGTAAAGCGCTTGGCTTCAAAACCATCTTTAATATCCTCGGCCCATTGGCCAATCCGGCCGCAGCCCCAAGACAGCTGATCGGCGTTTACGACAAAAGCCTTGTGCCCGTGGCTGCGGAAGTATTGAACAGACATCAGGCTGACCACGCGCTCATTGTCCACGGCAGTGACGGTCTCGACGAAATCACCCTGACAGGGTCGACTTATGCGGCAGAACTCAAGGATGGAAAGGTAACCGAGTTTGTCATTCATCCGGAAGATTATGGTTTTTCCTATTGTACGCTTCAGGATCTCGTAGGCGGAACGCCACAGGAAAACGCGCGGATCACCCTGGATATTCTTGCAGGAGGTCAGGGCCCCAAAGCAGACACCGTCATCCTAAATGCCGGAGCGGCAATTTATGTCGGAGGTAAAGCCGGAAGCTTGCAAGAGGGGATCGAGATGGCCAGGGCCACAGTCCGGGAAAAGAAAGCACTGCCGGTCCTTAACGAGTTTATCGCTGTGACTAGACAGCATTAGCATTCGGTAGAAAACGGCTTTAAGTCTGAGTTTAAGTACAGGTCTCAGTTTAGTGCCATAAAGGGGCTTGTACCCGTGGAGAGTTTGAAGAAGGGGGATAAAAATGATCCTCGATAAAATTGTAGGGGCCAAATTAAAGCGGCTTTCCGATCAGAAGAAAAAAATTTCCGGTGAAGAGCTCATAGAAAAGCTAACAAAAAAACTAAAAATCAATGATGATCGTGATAATCTTAAGCAAGATGTTAACGTGGAGCGGCCTGCAGGCGTGTTTGCCTCAGCCCTGACTGCGGGACGCCGGAACAAAGACAAAGCAGGGATTTCCATAATTGCGGAAGTCAAGAAGGCTTCTCCATCCAAAGGAATTCTAGCTCCGGACTTCGATTATCTGCAAATAGCCAGCATGTATGAACAGCTGGGGGCTGCGGCAATCTCCGTCTTAACAGAGCAGGATTACTTTCTCGGGAGTCCGGATTATCTGAGGGAGATTAGAGAATCCGTCAAGATTCCGCTGCTGCGAAAGGATTTTATGATTGACCCCTACCAGATTTACGAAGCAAAGATTTTGGGGGCGGATGCTATTCTGCTCATCGTAAAAATATTGGATGATAAGCAGTTGAAAGGATTCCTGGGGATAGCTGAACAGATCGGTCTGGATTGTCTTGTGGAAGTGCATGACGAAGCAGAAGCTGCAAGGGCCATGGCAGCAGGAGCCGGCATCATCGGAATCAATAACCGGAACCTTGAAACGTTTGAGGTGGATTTGGACCACAGCCGCAGAATCGGCGCGATGATCCCGGACCATCTGATCAAGGTCTCAGAAAGCGGGATTCATACGGGCGAGGATATCCTGACGGTGCAAGCGTGGGGATTTGATGCTGTTTTGGTCGGAGAGGCTTTCATGAAGGTAGACAGTCTTGAACGAAAATTTGCTGAGCTCCTTCAGGTACCATCCAGACCCTAAATCAAATATATCCTAGCGGCAGATTTCGTTTAATACGACGTTGTCTGGCAGTTCCATCCTTCCATGGCATCGTTGTATCAGGTCAGGAGATATTGATATTTTAGGATTGACAAGGTATAGGGACATACTGACAATCGAATACAGATAACGCGTGATTTAGGAGTTGATATGGCAAGGATGGAAGAGAACGCAAAAGGCATCTATGCTGGGCAGACGCCAAAAGTTAAGATTTGTGGGATTCGTACCCTGGAGGATGTCAGGATCATCAATGAGCTGAAACCGGATTTTGCCGGCTTTGTCCTAGCTCCGAGCAAAAGACAGGTCTCGCTCAGCGAACTGAAAATATTGATTGCTTCCTTGGACAAAAAGATCATCCCAGTTGGGGTTTTCGTCAATCAGGACCCGGATCTCTTACTGCGCGTCGTGGAAGCAGGTCTGCAAATACTTCAGATTCACGGTGATGAGCCTTTGGAATATATGCGTCAATTAAAGAATAAAATCCTGGAAAAACATCAGGATCATCGTCAAGTAATGATCTGGAAAGCTGTCAGGGTAGGACACGCGGACCGGGCAGAACTGAACATGAAAGCGTATCAGGGTCTGGTTGACGGTTTTGTGTACGATAAATATGATCCTGAGGCTTATGGCGGTACCGGAGAAAGCTTTGACTGGAATCTTTTGCAAAGAAGTCAAACCGGCCAACACGATAAAAACAGAGGCCAGGATATTCCGATGATCCTGGCCGGAGGCTTAAATGAAGAGAATGCTGCGTCGGCAATTTCCTTATTCCATCCCTATTGCCTGGACGTCAGCAGCAGTGTCGAGACGGAAGGACGAAAAGACCCGGATAAAATAAAAAGGTTTATTAACCGTGTCCGTGCTTAATGTGCAGACTTGCACAAATACTTTGCTCGTACGTTTTCGCATATTGTGCAAGACTACAATATTTGAAGTAATCAGAAGAAATATAGAGAATTTAGGATGTAGTAACTGGATAAAAAGTTCTAATAAAATTGGGTTAGATAGGTAAGGGGACGCCGCGAAACTAAGTTTCGTTACGTCCCCTTTGCTTAAAGTCTTTGTACCATCTCTTCCGGAGAAGGGATATTCAAATATTTTCGCTGGATAGGGCCTAGATGAAAGATCTGGACTTCTACAAACCGAAGGACCGAGTTGGCAATCCAGTAAGCGCTCAGGGCAACAGGTGCTTTCCACAGAAAAACGACGCCAATAGCAACCGGGAATATGAACATCAGTAAATTTTTGTTTTCTGCTGTAAATACACTCAGCGTCTGAAGCAGACCGGCAATAACAGGCAAAATATGAAGATGATCTGCCATATGGAGATCAGATACCCACGGAATAAGAATACTGCCAACTGGTATACTCAGATGCGTAATAGCAACGTACAAGGAGAAAAAAACCGGGGCCTGGATAATAAGTGTTGCAAACGTAAACAGTGGATTGATTTTATATTTAGATGCAATTTTCATTGATTCAGAATTAACTTTTTTAATTTGATTGTGAAATTTTCCAGATAAAATTGTTCTGGCTTTGGTCAGATTTGCGGTTAATAATTGTACTTTTTGCTGTTTTATTGACAAAGGAAATAACAAGAGTTTTATCCCTAATGTAATCAGAGCAACCGCAATGAACCAATCGCCCGTAGTACTGACAAGGAATGCTAATAATTGGGAAAGGACGGTGCTAATCATATTCATTGAAACATCCTCCAAAGTTTTAATTCTTATAAAACAAGGAGGTTTGAATAAGGTGAGTCATCATCCTGGTCAGTTTTGATCTTTCTTCTAAATATCAAATGCTTTTTTACCTTAATATTTTGGGGAGATGAGGAGCTGATTGGACAACTCGAAAGATAAGTATCAGCAAATCTGATACAGATGGAAGAAGAATGCACAAGTTTGATACTGGCCCAGGAAACGGCTAAGATCAAAGTCAGGTTAATGATTAGAATAAGCAGTATGCCGGCGTCAAATTGCATTTTATCACCCCAAGAAACTAGATTTATTATATAATTAGCTACAGGAGATAGCAAGAAGTATAAAAGCTTAAGGAAGTAAAGCTTACTTAAACATAGAAACGCTAGGTAAATATGAAAACTTAGGTGGGGATATAAAATGAAGAAACGTTTGCGAATTCGGATAAAGGTTCTGATAGGCTGCCTGCTGGCGATTACAGTGATTCTCTTTGGTTCTATGCTGCTGATTAATAACTATGTGGAGGGGGTTGGTACGAAATACATCGGCGATATGGATCATGTACCTGAGGCTGACGCGATCCTGGTGTTAGGTGCCTATGTATTCCCGGATGGAACCGCTTCATCCATGCTTGCCGACCGCTTGACCGTGGGCTATGAGCTTTACCAGCATGGCAAGGCCCCCAAAATTCTTGTGAGTGGTGATCATGGACGGACAGATTATGATGAAGTCAATGCTATGAAGCGTTTCCTGAAGGAGAAAGGGGTCCCGGGTCAGAATATTTTTATGGATCACGCGGGCTTTAGCACATATGAAAGTTTATATCGAGCGAGAGATATATTCCTTGTCAAAAGAGTCATCATCGTGACTCAGGAATATCATTTAAAACGGGCAGTCTTTGTCGCCAGGTCTTTAGGGCTTGAAGCTTATGGCGTTGCCTCAGACCGGCATGATTACGGACAGGCAATGGCCTACTATCAGCTCAGGGAACTTTTAGCCCGAAATAAAGACTTCCTATGGGCTAAAATGATTAAGCCCAAGCCGACCTATTTAGGGGATGTAATACCGGTATTTGGAGATGGCGGAGCTACTGACGATTAAATAACTGGAGAGTGAAGTGAATAGAATTGTTCAATGAAAAAAGTCATCCTTGCGTGGATGACTTTTTTGTCAGGTATTTCTCAAGCAGAGCGTCTTTACTGATCCAGACGACTTTGGGCTTAGTTCCAAGTTTTTCTGTATCTTTTTTCGCGGACGGGTTATAGACCCGGTAAACGATTTTTTGCATGAAACCAATGAATCCGGCATTACCATT
The DNA here is from genome assembly GCF_001707455.1 of Dehalobacter sp. TeCB1. Lineage (NCBI taxonomy): Bacteria > Bacillati > Bacillota > Clostridia > Eubacteriales > Desulfitobacteriaceae > Dehalobacter > Dehalobacter sp. TeCB1. The sequence goes on from NZ_MCHF01000014.1 coordinate 74,263, forward strand.
CGTAAATTCAGTAACGTTAAACCCAAGGCCTTTGACACCACGGTTGATGAGTGTAACACCCAGGAAAACCTTGATATCTTTATAACCCGGATTCAAAGAGATATAGCTTGCCAGAGCAGGCAGGGAGAGCCGGGCTTGTTTTAAAGCATTATAGCCGATTTTTTGGATATTGGCACCAAAGCTCTGGAAGCGGGTATTGTCTAAGTGTATTTCCCCGATCATATCACCTGCTGAGGCGATTAATTCACCGTTTTCATTAAACAGTTCAGGGCCATGGTAGCGGGTAAGACCCAGGCGAAAAATATTGTGCTCATCAATTCTGGTAATTTGTTTACGCTGCCCGTAAAAATGCTCCCATTTCTCCCAAACGCGGAAACCAATCCTTTTCGGCAGTGACCAGCCGGGAAGCTGAAGCGGAACGAGCGGAAGCTTGAGTTCTTTTTGTATTTTCATGATCAGTGGTTTCAGGGCAGCTAAGGTATTTTCAGGAGCGCCCTCATCGCCGCCGCTGTCATGAAGCAGGACAATCGTTCCTTCTTTGGTTCGGCCGGTTATTCTTTGCATAATGTGATTCGGAGTTCTTTCAATGCGCCAGTCCCTGCCGTCGGCACTCCAACTAATCAGCTTTTTGCCTTTGAAATGGCACCACAATAAAAAGGAAAGGTTAACCCCTCCCCAGGGAGCTCTGACATAGACGGGCTCCTGGCCGGTCAGACGGCGCATTTCCTCCATCGCTTTATTCCACAAGTCCCAGGTCTTTAGCGGGGGCATCAGCCAAGCGTGCCGGTGACGGTAGCCGTGACTGCCGACGGTATGACCGTGGTCTAGGATGCTCTTGACAAGTTCCGGCTGTTTTTCAGCCTTTTCAGCAACCAGAAAAAAACAGGCCCGAACGTTTTGCTCAGCTAAAACTGTCAGGAATCTTGGAGTGTATCTGGGGTCGGGTCCGTCATCAAATGTTAAGGTGACACCTGGAGAATAATGACGTTTCCAGGAACCAATACCGAAAAAATGCACAAACAATTCGGGAATAAGGGTATAGACCGCAAAGACTGAAATTGCGACGATGAAGGTATACAGCAAGGTTGTGGGCACTGCAGATTCACTTCCTTAAGTTGACTTTAAGTTTTATCCGAATCCTTGAGGTCCGCGAAATCAGCTCGGGACTTGGGAAATATTGACCGTTTCTTTGTAGATCGGGGGCTTTACGGATTGACCTAGGGCTAGTTCCAAAATCTTTTCCCAGGCATGGCACTCTATTTTCGATAAGTAGCTGTCAACGCGGTTTTGCCAAAGTATTTGTTCGTTTTGATCTTTAAAAAAGGCGTCTAACTGTTTGGCGACCGGATAATTCAAATCTAAATCAAAGATTAACTTTTTCTCGCTGAGATAATTCTTATTGATTTGTTCCTGTCCCGGAAGTGCGGAATGGACAAAAATCGGCAATTTTTTATGAAGGGTCTCACTGATGGTTACGCCACCGGGTTTGGTAATAATGGCATCAGCCTCGTCATACAGTGAGTTGAGGGTTTCCCTGGATGAAATATAGGACAGGGGCTTTAAGTTAGGAAGTTTCAGGGAGCGAATATCTTTATACAATTTCTTGTTTTTGCCGCATAGCAGGGAAAAAGTGTAGGATTTTTCTTTTTTACCCGGCAGGCTGTAAAGCAAATGCTCGATATCACCGAGACCGCCGCTTCCGCCGGAAATCAGAATATGGTAAGGAAGCGTTGACTCGGAGGCTGTCCGAGGCAGGAAGCACTCATCAACAGGAATACCCGTCACAAATATTTTAGACGGATCAATATTATTCTGGGAGGTTAATTGCGCCTTAATATGTTGATCAGGGACAAAATGGTAGTCTATGTATTCTGTTCCCCAAAGCTTATTAACAAAGAAATCAGTGTAAACATTGATTACGGGCGCAGTTGCGATACCGGAATTTTTAAGCCTGTCGATTAAGAAGGAAGGGAAAGCCTGGGTACATACGATCAAATCAGGCTGTTCCTCTTGCAGTAGGCTATTCATTTTGTCAAGAAATTTATATTCATACCAGTTAAAGTGCTTGGTTGATTTGGTAGGGTACACAAAGTTTCGGTAAATCCAGACGAAGGTCTGGGGAGAATGGTCGATCCAGGTCAGGTAAGTTAACCGAAATGCTTTCTCCAGCCGTTTGTCCGCATAACTGAAAAAATCTATCTTTGAGCATTCAAGATTACTGATTCGGTTTTCTAAGGAACGAATCATTGCATCGGCTACGGTATGATGACCCGTAGGGATTTGAAGGAACGGAAGAAAAAGTATCCGCATCATAACTTCCCCTTTCCAGCAACCTATTATTGTCTAAAGATCATTGAAGGTAGCTATACATTTATAATTTTACTTTTTTACAGTGGCTTTTGTAAACCTAGTTTTTCCATTTATTTTATATATATTCTTAAACAGAGCGAAGCTAGTACCTAGTCAATCCTAAAATTATAAAAATATAGGGTTGACATGGTACGGTACCGGCCTGTGTAAAATAAAACATATCAACGAAAAGACAATAATATATTAAAATGAAAAAATTGCATTCTGCATTTCGTTTAGATTTCTGTGAACCTGCAAATAATGATTTTGTTTAACGATAGCTGGGAGTGTGCAAATTGTCAAAGAAAAAAAACAAACTAATCAGTTATTCCAATATGATTGCCACTGTTGGGACAGCCATACTTGCTGTGACGGCATTGATCACCGTCTATATCACCGTATCTGCCTGGAACGAGGAGAGAGAAGCCAACCGTCCGTACTTTACGTTCAAGGATTCTCCCGAAGTGGTATTGAGAGAATCACCTGAATTTGAGATGGTTTTTACCAATGTCGGCGAGCATCCGGCTGTTAGTCTTTGGAGCAAGTCTATAGTTTTTCAGGCCGGCTTAAAGGAAAAACCGGTCACAATTGACGAATATGCGCTCGTCAATGATATTCCCAAAAATGCTTCGGCCACCTTACTGATTAGTCTCGAAGGCATCAACAAACAAAAGACATTAAAAGATGTGCTTCCGTATTTCTTCGTAATTGTTTTGAAATATGAAGACCCGATCATCAATGAAAGCTTTGAACAAACGCTGTATATCAAATGGAATGGTATGAAAGGTGGGGAAATCCTCACAACCAACCATGCGGAAGAAGCCGAGAAGGAACAGATTATTCAGTATTTTAAGCAAAACAAAATCAATTTGTAAAAAGTACAAATGCAAATTATTTGGATGCGAAGTCATCTTAAAATCTGATAGTTGTTTTTAGAATAAAAGTGTATGATAACGGTATAGCCATTAATGGTTCAAACCAAGAAACTATGCGATGATGTATAAGGGGAAAACAAAATGGAAGATCTCATTTCCAGAGCAAGGGGGGCAATGCTCGGGGTGGCAGCTGGGGATGCACTTGGGGCACCCCTTGAATTTATGAACCGCGAAGAAATTGTTCATACCTATGGCCGACACCGGGATATGACCGGCGGGGGATTCTGGAAATTGGCACCCGGAGAAATTACCGATGATACAGAAATGACCCTTGCAGCGGCCAACGGGATTCTTGAAGACCCCGCAGACCCGGTAAAGGCCGTTGCCCGGAATTTCCGGGAATGGGCCCGGCAAGAGCCCAAATGCATCGGAAATATCTGCCGGATGGTTCTGCAGGAAGGAATCCGGGCAGAAGCGAATAATGAACAGGAATGGCTGCAAATCGCTGAGAATGCCCATCGACTCAGCGGCGGGAGAAGCGGCGGCAATGGTTCGCTGATGAGAACGGTCCCTGTGGTCATTGCCTATCACAATAACCTGGCGAAAATGACGGATCTGGCGGCAAGATTATCGGCTCTGACCCACTATGATCCACTGGCTGGAGCATGTGTGGTTTTTTACTGTAAAATTGTCAGGGAATTGCTTTTAGGCGGAGAACTCCGCATCGTGCTGGAAAAGGCCCAGGCGGATGCTCCGTTTGCCCTGCAAATGAACTTAAGTACGGATCAAATGAAAACAAGCGGTTACGTTGTCCATACATTGGAAACTGCTTTAAATTGTGTCTTTCAGACCAATTCGCTGGAAGAAGCGCTGGTGATGGCCGTAAACCTCGGAGGAGACGCGGATACGATCGGCGCAGTAACCGGCGGGATGGCCGGAGCCTGCTATGGCATAGAGAACATACCGTCCAGGTGGCTGGAGAAGCTCTCGCGAAGAGATGAACTCTTAGTGCTGACGGACAGGCTGCTTGCTATTGACAGGGGGCCGAAAATAGGTATTTGAAATTTCTTAGAAATCTACTATACTAAGATAATATAAGTGTTTAGGATAATATAAGTGTTTTCGTAGGGGGTTACTGCTATTAATACATCAAATACATCGAATTCTTCTTATTCATCGTCCAATTTCATTCATAACATTATTCGGGAAGATTTAAAGCTGAATAAAAACAACGGCAGGGTACATACACGTTTTCCGCCTGAACCTAACGGCTATCTTCATATCGGACACGCCAAATCCATCTGTTTGAATTTCGGCACCGCGCTGGAATTTAACGGATGCTGCAATCTTAGGTTTGACGACACCAACCCGAGCAAAGAGGAAACTGAGTTTGTCGAGTCGATTCAGGAAGATGTCCAATGGCTGGGGTTTTCCTGGCAGGACAGGATGTACTATGCTTCCGATTACTTTGAAAAGCTATACGCGTTTGCCGTAGGGCTGATTGAAAAAGGCAAGGCTTTTGTCTGTGATTTGTCGGCAGAGGAAATACGAGAATACCGCGGGACGCTGACCCAGCCTGGAAAGGACAGCCCTTACCGTACCCGTTGTGTCGAAGAAAATCTTGACCTGTTCCAAAGAATGAGAGCCGGAGAATTCCCGAACGGCGCGAAAGTGCTCAGAGCAAAAGTCGATATGGGTTCTCCGAATTTAAATATGCGTGACCCGGTGATTTACCGCATCATGCATGCGTCGCATCATCGGACCGGAGATACCTGGTGTATTTACCCGATGTATGACTTTGCGCATCCTTTATCGGACGCGCTGGAACACATTACCCATTCGATCTGCACGATGGAGTTTGAAGATCACCGGCCGCTTTATGACTGGTTGACAGAACAGCTGATCGAAGGGGACAGGCCCAGACAATATGAGTTTGCACGTCTGGATCTGACGAATACAGTCATGAGCAAAAGAAAGCTTCGCCAATTAGTTGAAGGCGGTTATGTCCAGGGATGGGATGATCCGCGGATGCCGACGATCTCCGGTTTAAGGCGCAGAGGCTATACACCGGAAGCGATCAGAGATTTCTGCGACCGTATCGGGGTAGCTAAAGCCAACAGCATTGTCGATGTCGCTTTACTGGAACATTGCCTGCGTGAAGATCTGAATTCCAAAGCCAAGCGGGTCATGGCTGTTTTGGATCCGATCAAGGTCGTCCTGATCAATTATCCGGAAGACCAGGATGAATTCCTGGAAGCAGAGAACAATCCGGAGGACCCGGAGGCAGGGACCAGGCTGATTCCGTTTTCGCGGACCATTTATATCGAACGCGAGGACTTTATGGAGGAGCCGCCCAAAAAATTCTTCCGTCTTTCCCCCGGTAATGAAGTCCGGCTAAAACATGCCTATATTATTCAATGTGAAAGAGTCCTGAAAGATGAAGATGGCCAGATTATAGAAATCCATTGTACGTATGATCCGGACACCAAAAGCGGCGGATCGGCAAGCTCGAGAAAAGTAAAAGGGACGCTTCACTGGGTTTCGGCGGCCCATGCCGAAGATGCCGAGATACGTTTGTATGATTATCTGATCAGGGATGATCAGTATACGGAGGAAGATTCTGCAGAGAGCGACGACTTCCTTGCTAGAATTAATCCGGACTCCCTGCAGATTCTAAAAAGTTGCAAAATTGAACCGGGTTTGAAAGAAGCTGATCCCGGCAGCAAATATCAATTTTTGAGACAGGGTTATTTTTGTGCGGACTTGAAAGACCATTCCAGTGATCATCCGGTCTTTAACCAGATCGTCGGACTGAGGGACAGCTGGGCAAAGATGAATAAATAATCTTGGAAATAATCTTGGAAATAATCTTGGAAACATGGTGAGAATTTCTTGTTTTTATGAAAGTAAAGAAGCATTCCGATTAAGGAATGCTTCTTATACGTTGCTTCTAAAAGTGAACAAAGAGAAGTTAGATTCTCTGTCCGTTTTTCAACTGCTGCTCAGCAAATTGTATCATGCGTTTGGTCATATTACCGCCGACAGTTCCGTTTTCACGGGAAGTGCGGTCTGCACCCAGCGTAACGTTCATTTCATTAGCGATCTCGTATTTCAGTTGATCCAATCCTTTTCCTACGCCCTGGACGGCAGGCGTGTTTGAATTTCTTTCACCAGCCATGTCATTTTCCTCCTTGAAATATAAGTTTTTTTGTTTGGGAGTCGTTCTTATTATTTGTGAATTTGATTTTCTTAAACCCGGTAATTGTTTGCTTATATTTTAGGAAGTAACATATCTGGAAAAGCTCATTATATATTTTTTATATTTATATCTTTTAGACGGCTTTTTCTCCCGATTCTCCTGTTCTGATCCGTACGGCATTCAGCACATCATAGACGAAGATTTTTCCGTCACCGATTTCTCCCGTTCTGGCAGTCTCGGTAATGATTTCGATAACTTTATCCACAGATTCGTCCGGGACAATAATTTCGATTTTGTATTTGGGCAATAGATTGATGGTATAGGCATTTCCACGGTATACTTCTGTTTTTCCCTGCTGCAGTCCGCAGCCGATTACGTTGGTGACCGTCATTCCTTTGATACCAAATTTTCCGAGGGCTTCTTTCACATTTTCCAATTTGGCTGGACGAATAATACACTCAATTTTTTTCATTTTATCCACCTCTTTGATCAATTATTTTTGATAAACAGTATTTGCAAAAAAAATAGTCCCCGGGATTAAATCCCGAGGACATCGTTGTCCGTGTTTACTATTTATCTGAATCTATCGTAGCAGAATGCCGGCATAATGCAAGAAATTTAACCAAAGAATTTTGTATTCATTGCCGATCGGCCAATTAAAGTCCGGCGTTTCAAGGATTATGCACATTTTTGGAGAATTAATGGGTGATACTTATCCGATACAGGAGTTGACGATATGCCGGAAAACGAACGAATCACAGCCATTAGCGGACTTGTTGCCGAAAGGAACGAAGAAATCATCGATCTGAGGAGGACCTTTCATCGCTATCCTGAATTATCTTTTCAGGAGTATCATACGGCAGATATGATCTTCGACAGATTGCATGAAGTTCCGGGCATTGAGGTGTCGAGACCGACAGAGACCAGTGTTCTGGCTGCCATTAAAGGAAGTATGCCGGGGAAAATGGTAGCGCTCAGGAGTGATATTGACGCACTGCCGATCCAGGAAGAAAACGATCTGCCTTACCGGTCCCAAAATATTGGAACCATGCATGCCTGCGGTCATGACGGACATGCGGCCATGCTGGTCGGGGCTGCAAAAGTTCTTGCGGAACTAAGATCCGACATGAAAGGAGAAATCCGCTGCATCTTTCAGCATGCTGAAGAAAAACATCCCGGTGGAGCCAAAGATCTTGTCAAACTTGGTCTCCTGAACGGGGTCGATGCGATTCTTGCCCTTCATCTCTTTACGTCTTTGCCTGCTGGCAAGATCGGCTTAGCCTCGGGCCCTTTAATGGCTGCCCCGGACAACTTTACAATATCGATATGGGGTAAAGGAGGTCATGCCGCGATGCCGGAGGATACCATCGACCCGGTATTGATCAGTGCACAGATCGTTACCGCTCTGCAAAATATCGTATCCCGTCAGACCAGCGCTCTGAAATCCGTAGTCTTGTCTATTACGAATATTCAAGGGGGCTCGGCCTTTAATATCATACCTGAGCGGGTAGACCTGAAAGGAACCGTCAGGACATTTGACAGGGACACCCGTTTGGAAGTTCCGAAACGAATGGAAAATATCATTAAAGGAATCTGTTTTGCTTATGGCGCAAAATACACCTTCGATTACGAGCTCGGTTATGATCCTGTTGTTAACAGCAGTTCCGTTGTCGGCAAAGTAACGGAAATACTAAAAGAAGAATTCGGAGCAAAAGCATTGGTTAAAGCCAATCCGGTGATGTGGGGCGAAGACTTTTCCGCTTATCTTCATCGCTTACCCGGAATGCTGATATTCATCGGAGCGGGGAATAAGAAGAAAGGAATCAGCCATCCGCACCATCATCCGTGCTTTAATATTGATGAAGAGGCGCTTAGCATAGGAACCCGGGTTCTGGCATGCTCTGCGCTCGGACTGCTGGAAAGGATGTAACGGCGATGGAAATATCTAAAAAGATGCTGGGTTTGAATATCCTGTTATCGCAGGTGATCCTGATTGTTATTGCCCTGGGCCTCTGGGTCATACTGAAATCATTGGACAGAGAAATCGTGCTGGCGGAAATGTTTAAAATGGATAGCTTAAGTAAAGCCATCATTACATTGGCCGTCGGCTCCGCCGTACTGATTGCGCTTCAATTTTTCTTCTTGAAATATCTGCCGAAGGAAAGCCTGTTTGATGAGATTAACCTTATCCTGATGGACAAATTCTCACTGAAAGAGCTATTTCCAATATTTTTCCTCGGTGCTTTCAGTGAGGAATTCCTGTTCAGAGGCATGATTCAGCCAATTTTAGGGTTATGGTTGACGGCTGTTGTCTTTACGCTGATTCACTACAGATATTGGCGCCAGGTGTTTATCCTTGTGGAGGTCTTCTTGATGGGAACCTTTCTCGGAGTTACCTATGCCGTTTCTTTGACACTCTGGGTTCCCGTGTTATGTCATTTCATCGTCAACATGACAACAGCTTATTGGATGAAAAAGGGCACTTTTGAATTGATTTAAAAGACCAAAAACGTTTGCTATAATTGAATTGGGTTAAAGCATCATGACAAGATAGGAACAGGAATAGAAGGAGAACAAATGGCAACCGATTTGTGGAATTTGTTTATCGTTTTTTTTTGGGCGAGCAACTTGTCCTATGGCGGCGGGCCGGCGATGATTCCGTTGATTCAGGCGGAGACCGTTGATAATTATCACTGGCTGACCAATGCTCAGTTTGCCGATACCATTGCCTTGGCAAATGCGCTTCCCGGGCCGCTTGGAACCAAAGTAGCGGCCTATCTCGGCTATCAGGTTGCTTCCTGGCCGGGAGCGATCGTCGCCTTACTGGCAACGACCCTGCCCACGGTGCTTATATTGATTGTTTTAGGCAGTATCTTAAAAAAATATGCGAATTCCAGTAATTTAAAGGCCGCACTGACAGGTGTGAGACCCATTGTTACTGCTTTGCTGATCATCGTAGCTTATGAGATGGCTGTTGATGCTTTTCAAATCCAGGTACCCCTGGATTACGCCACCGTGCTGATCGCGGTCGGGTCCGCGGCAGCCCTGTATTTTTTAAAACTGCATCCGGTATTGCTGATTGTTCTTTCCATGGTCATCGGTTACCTGATCTTTTGATTTGCCCGGTTTGAACATTTCAAATTCAGATTTTGGGAGTATGACATGAAAGTGCTTTGGGATTTATTTATTGCTTTTTTTAGAGCCAGCAATTTTAGTTTCGGCGGTGGACCGGCCATGATCCCGATCATCCAGAATGAAACGGTGCACAAGTATCAGTGGCTCACCAGTGAAGATTTTACAAACGTTGTGGCCATATCCAATTCTATGCCGGCACCGATCGCGACGAAACTGGCTGGAATGATCGGACATCGCGTCAAGGGCTGGAGCGGGGCACTGGCTGCAATCATTGGCGCTGTTCTGCCAACGGCGCTGATCATGATATTTTTGGGTCACCTGCTGATTAACTATGCTGACTCACCTGCACTGCAGGCTATGCTGAAAGGGGTCAGACCTGTCGTTGTGGTGCTTTTGGCTCAATCGGCACTGCAGATGGGTCAGAGTGCCTTTAAGGATAAAGCGACCTGGGTCCTGGGGATCGCAGCTTTTGCCATGATGCTGATTTGGCCCGGACTGAATCCGGCATTTCTGGTTGTCATTTCCATGATTCTGGGGATATTCATTTTTAAGAAAAAGTTTGAATCAGAAAATATTTCTAAATAAGGAAAATACGAATCAGAAAAACACGGATATTTCCGTCTATACTGTTGCCCGGGTAGAATTCAATGTTTCGGTTTAAGGGGGTGGGTCTGGGTATGAATCAAACCGAGGTATCATTTGATGAAATCTATGAGGAACTATTCCCGTCTGTTTACAGGTTTGTCTGTCTGAGGATTCCTTCATCAGAAATTGAAGATGTTACTTCCGAAGTCATGGCTAAGGTCTGGAGATCACTGGCCGGCTTTGAGGGAAGAAGCTCTTTGAAGTGCTGGGCGTTAAAAATTGCTTCGAATTATATTGCGGATTTTTACCGGGGTAGGAAACAGGTTAATATGATTCCGATTACAGAAGAGATCCAGGATGCAAATAATAGCAGGGATTATGGGGAGGACCTGGGTACTGTCCTTTCTGTAAGCAATACCCTTTCTCAGTTGACAGAACATCAAATAGCTGTGATTCAATTACGGCTGATCGATGGATTCAGCGCATCCGAAACGGCGACAATTCTCGGTACCACGCAACAGGCGGTGGACAGCCTGCTCTACCGGGCCAAAAAAAGTTTCCGGACAGCCTATCAGGCGGAAGTGGCTGGAGGTGAATGCTGATGTCTGAAGATAAAATAAAAGCCATGTGGGAAGAAGATGGTGATCTCATGCGTCTTAAGAAATTTTTCGGTTATGTCTATCAGGACGATGGTCTTAAGGAGCGGATCAAAGATAAAACCCGGGGAAAAATTTTGGATTCTGTTAAAAGTCAGCCGCTGGAAAACATGACATTTGTGGCTGCTGAAACAAGCACGGGAATCAACAATGAAACCAATAAGGAAGCCAGCACCGAAAAGAGTACTCCGGTTCAGCAAGCAGCTTTAAAGGCGAACAGATTTGGAACGTTGGTAGCCCGGATAAGAAACAGACTTCTCTATGGCAATAAAAAAGCGTTTGTGTTGATCGGCTGTGCCACTGTTATCGTTCTGGCCGTTGGTCTTGGCGTGAATGGAATCCTGATGGATGATGGTTGGCATGAACAGGTTAATTGGCAGCAAGCATCTTCAGTGAATGCCGCAAAGGACATGGTTGACGAACCTGCAGCGAGCCCTGATGCTGGTGTTGCGGTTGAATCTGGAGGAGGAGTAGCTGACTCCCGTAACACGCTTTCTCCCTCGTTTGCAGGATCTGCTGCTCAGAAAAAAAGTTCGGAGAATTCGGTTCCGGGTGGATCTGCAGCCTACGATTTTTCCCGGCAGAAGATCATCTATTCGCTCGATGTTTTTATGAAGGCAGATGATGTCGCCGCTGCGGCAAAGGCTATCGAGGAGAAAACCGAGGCCCTTGGCGGATATATCGCCGAATCAACCCGTAGTAATTATGACAACAGCGTGACGGCTTTTCTCTCCTTAAGAATACCGGCCAAACAATTCCAAACGTTTCAAGACAGTATTCCCCAGTTCGGCACCATCGTCAATCAACACCAGTATACCGAAGATGTATCGACGGCTTATTTTGACACCGAAACTCGTTTGAGATCTTGGGAGGCTCAGGAACAACGGTATTTGGAAATTCTCCAAAAAGCAAATTCCGTTGAAGACATTCTAAAAATTGAAAACTCCCTGGCTACAGTCCGACAAGAAATTGAAAGCCTGAAAGGGCAGCTCAAATACTATGACAACCGGGTCGAATACTCCCAGTTCACCATCAATATTGAGCAGGCCCGGAACGACCTGACGGTCAATAATCCCTGGCAGCCGATATCGCTAAAGAATACCTTGATTGCCGTGAAGAATGCTTTGATCAAGACCGTAAGCTTCCTCTGGAATGCGCTCAATTATGTGCTGGTCTTCATCGGCTATGCGCTGCCGGTATTGGCGGTTCTGCTGCTGATCTGGCTGGTCTGCCGGATCATTAGAAAACGCAGGATGCTTTCGGAGAAAAGTTTTAGACGAAATAAGGAAGATGAAGAATAAAACCTTATATTTATAACGAAACGATTGATGAAAAAGCTGGGATGTCGTTGTACGACGCTACATCCCAGCTTATTTTTTATCAATTTATTTTAAATAAAAAAGCAGAGAAATTCCTGGAATTAGAAAAATAATCACTAATTAGTAGCTACTAAGAGATATTACGTATTACAGATATATAATGCGAGTGACTTGAGTTTATTTTATAGACTTGATGTGAAAAAGTATGGAAAGGGGGTGTTAACGTGTTGAATGTAGTTCTCATTTTTGTTGTTGGAATGCTCTTTTTAGCAGGTATTTTAGCCCTGAGACCTTACGCAAACAAGGCGGATAAAAAGAAAACTGTGCTTAATTGGTTTCTGTATTTGGTATGGTTTCTGATTACTTGTATCGGGCTATCTTTCATTGTGCTTAATGCTCAGATTGGTCATGTCAAAGCTACGAGTACCGGAATCTTTCTCTTTTTTGGGCTATCTATCGTCATCGGAATCGTATTAGCAAGATTAGTGGGATTAATAGGTTTGGGTAAGAAACAGAAAAGTTCTAATTTGACGAGTTAAGAGGTGAAAAGTAATGTCGAAATTTCTAGAAGAAAAACAGCAGGAACAAGGATTCCAGATGAACCGACGTAAATTTTTAAAGGCAGGGGCTGCTTCTGCACTGGCAGTAGGGATTGTTGGCGCAATCGGAGTTTTGCCGTCAGAAGCTATGGCAAGCCAGACAGGTTCTCAAAACGGAGCCAAATCCAAGCTGCATCCCAATGTAGATTATGGTGGTGCCACTGTCCGATTCGTTGAGAATAACGATCAATGGCTTGGAACTTCAAAGATCGTCGGTTCTATTAAAAACACCCATGCAGCAGACGCGGGATTCAATTATGCTATTCGTGGTAAACTAACCCCCGAAGCTCGAAAAGAATCCCTCCACTATCACTTTGTTGGTAAGCATCCTTTTAATGCAGCTCTTATGGGATTTGTCGGCGTTATCGCTCCAGACGCACTGTGCGGCGGAAAACCGGCTCCTGAAAAGCTTCCGATTCCTGATCCTGAACAAATGTCCCAGCACATTAAGGATTGCGCGTATTATTTACGCGCTGACGAAGTTGGAATCGGCAAGATGCCCTCTTATGCTTATTATAGTTACAGGTCCCCTTCGCAGGATGATTTGTTTAAGAATGGGGATGATTTGTCTAAGTCAATTCCGGTCACGGAGAGGATGCCTTATGTCATTACGTTTATGGTTGACCAGCATTTGGAAACGATGTTGGGTTCGACCGGATATGATGGTATCAGTGCTGGTCAATCCTTCCGTTCATACCATGCGTCCGGTGTTATTGCTGTCATCTTAGCGAGTTATATTCGTAACCTGGGTTATAATGCCAGGGCAAACCATATTTCCAACTATGAAGCAGTCATGGGTCCCTGCCTGATAGCGTCGGGATTGGGCGAGTTATCCAGAACAGGAGACTGCGTAGCTCATCCCCGTCTGGGATTCCGCCATAAGTGTGCAGCTGTAACCACGGATTTGCCGCTCGTTCCCGATAATCCCATTGATTTCGGCTTGCAGGATTTTTGCCGGGTGTGTAAAAAATGCGCGGATAACTGTCCAGGGGGCGCTATTACATTTGATGATGATCCAGTCGAGCACAATGGATACTTGCGATGGAACACTGACTCTCTAAAATGCACAATATTCCGGTCAACCAACAAAGAAGGTTCTTCCTGCGGCAGGTGTATGAAAGTATGCCCTTGGGACTCAAAAGAACAATCCTGGTTCCATGAAGCAGGTACTTGGATCGGCAGTAAAGGTGAGACCTCATCCAGATTGCTTAAGACAATCGATGATATGTTTGGCTATGGTACGGAACAGATCGAGAAATATAAATGGTGGCTGGAATGGCCCGAGAGGTATTAGCCATCAAACAATAATCGGTTCAGTTTTCTCATTAGGTGTATCTTTAAGCGGCCGGGGCTTTATCTTGCCGCTTAAAGATATAAATGTTTATTACTTGCAATCGGTCTTCATCAAAAAATATTGCAGAGATTTAATCGTCATTTGAAAAGAATCTTCCTTCTTTTTTCTAATGACTTTTTTGGTTTCAGCAAATAGCCAAGGGACTAATAATCTATTAAATTTTAGAAGACTAGGCTTAAAACAACAAGAAAACTACCATAACGGGTATAATGAGGGTGACCACGGTATTATATTTTTTTTTAAAAGGTGGGGATAACTTTGGAAAACGGGAAACTACCGGATTGTATAATAAAGATGCCTATTATTCCAACATTTGATCCCATTGAAGAGCTAAACATGTATACTTCTCTTGGAAGCCTGCATACATTTGCAAGAGGAAGCAAGATCGTTTCGCCCGGCATACCTTTTAGCAATGTTATTTTCTTGATTTCGGGACAACTTGACGTGAGTATGGTATCGCGGAATGGTGAGGAAAAGTATCTACTTGAAGTTTTTAAGAACGGTATAGCGGTGGCTTTAAACCAAAATGATGATCATGAATTTCAAATTACTGCAGTAAAAGATTGCACTGTTTGTTTTTTTTCTTTGGATATAATGATTGCAATATTATCGCAGAATACCCGTTTATTTAAAAATTTTATCTTGAATCTTATACAAAAAACGCAATACTTCATGTATCAATCAAGGGACTTATATCAAAGCCGTCCTTCTGCTAGGGTATTCTCTTTTCTATATAACCTCTGTCTGACAAAAGGAAATCGGGTGAATGACTATTATGAGTTAGCGGTTGAGAATGTGTCTCAAAAGACGATTGCCAAAATAACAGGAACCCATCCTGTGACCGTTTGTAAATTATTTACTTATCTTAGTAAAGAAGGCATCATAAAAAAGAATAGAAAAGTCATAAAGGTTTACGATCTCAATAAATTATGTAACCTTATTGCGAATGAGGAATTAACGTATTAAATCATCCGGATAATTAAAAATGCGGTGGGGTAATGTAAAATATCAAGGGATCTGTCCCTTGATATTTTACATTATGATATGCTTTAATAAAATTTTTTATATCTTTTGATTTGTGTAAAATTTTATCTCCCTAACTCGCTTTTTCGGGTATTGTATTCTTCCAGATCAATTTCCCCTTTGGCATATCGTTCACGTAAGATGGTCATAGCGTGGTCTTCCGGTTTACCGGAGGTGTTCTGTCTGTCCAGATAACTTCGAATAAACCTGACTGCAAGAAAAATAATTCCCAGCCAGAAAAGCAATTGGATGATCATGATTTTTTTGATTAAACCATTGTCATCAATATTTTGTGCCGTTTGTGCCTGATTTATGATGGCTGCAGATCTGAGAAAAGGAAATGAAATCCGTGTGAATATGCTGCAGATTTTTGGCAAGTATAGTGACAGAATGAAAGCCTTGCCGTTTGATCCTGAATATTTGTGAAGAAAGTACTGCATGAACGTTGGCAGGAAAAAATAATTTTTCGCGCATAAAGGGGATTTCTGAAAATTAGCGAAACAATATGTTTAAAAACTAAACCATGCCAGTGGATGAACAGAGAAAAATGATCGAGAAAATGACCGAGAAAAACTAAGATGATAGGAAGATGAGAATGAGCCAGCAGAAATCATGGTTTGCTGTTGTGAATCCCCGGTCAGCAAATGGAAAAACGCAGGGACTTTGGCCAGGGTATTACCAGCAGCTTCAGCAGGTGGGAATACAGGTCGATTATGCGCTGACCTCCCGCTCCGGGGGAGGAACAGAAATAACACGTATGGCTCTGGACGAAGGGTACCGGAGGATGATTGCGGTCGGAGGAGACGGAACTGTCAATGAGGTGCTTAATGGTCTTATTGAGAATGACCGGCTTGTCGCGGACGATATCGAACTGGCTGTTTTTGAACAAGGAACAGGCGGGGATTTTGTAAGGACAATAAAAACAGGCAAAGAAAAAGGTCTGAACGCCTTGATCAGGATGCTGAAGGAGCCAAATATCATTCTTTCTGATCTTGGACGAGTCGACTTTCTGAATTTTGAAGGGGAAGAACGGATACGTTATTTTCTGAATGCATCCAATGTCGGAGTAGGCGCGGAAGCGGTTCACAGGACCAATTGCCGGAGTAAAGCGATGGGTAGCAAGCTCTCTTATCTGACCAGTACTCTAGAAGCTGTTCTATCGTATAAGAGCGCCTGTGTTTCTCTGAAAATGGACCGAGATACATTCTGGGAAGGGAATATCTGGGGGCTTATGGTCTGCAATGGTCAATATATTGGCGGCGGAATGCATATTGCGCCTGATGCCCGCCTGGATGATGGTTTCTTCGATCTGGTTGTGATAAAAGAAATGAAGCTGTCCAGGCTCTTTACACGTTTTCCGCTGCTTTATAAAGGGCAACATATCCATCTTCCTGAAGTCCAAGTGTTCCGCTGTAAGGAAATTGAACTGCATATGCCGGATTCCATGCTCTTTGAAACCGATGGGGAGATCCCGGGGGTATGTCCGAAGGCATACCGGGTAATCCCTAAGTGCTTGAAACTATGGGTATAAGTTTCCATTAACGTTAAAACCATACGGATGAATACGCATATAGATGAAGATTCTGAAAGGTCAGCTAAAGACAAATATACGTCTGACCAATATTGACCTTTAAAGGGATTTTGCATATAATACAATTAATGGGTAAGGAAAGCAGTTTTGAGGTGGTGAGGACAGTGGATTTTAAAGATTATTATCAGATCTTAGGCGTTTCTCCGGATGCAGACAATAAGGCCATCAAAAAGGCATACCAGACACTGGCCAAAAAGTATCATCCTGATTTAAACCAGGGTGATAAAGCCTCAGAAGAGAAATTCAAGGAAATTAATGAAGCCTATCAGGCGATATCCGATCCTGCCAAAAGACAAAAATACGATGATTTAAGGGCAAACTACCAGCAATGGCAGTCGCGCGGCGGCAGAGGGAATTCTTTTGACTGGTCGGCCTGGCAGGAATCACCGGGGAGCAACCGCTATACCCGTACAATGACGCCGGAAGAGTTCGCGGAAACATTTGGGGACAGAGGTTTTGGATCTGGTGCCGGCAGGGGCATGGGGGGATTTTCTGATTTCTTTTCCTCGATCTTTGGCATGGGAGCGGGCTATGCTGATGATTCCGATGATTATTATTCGGATAGGATCAGAAGACCGCAGGCCGGCAGGGACATTGAAGGTGAAATCAGTATTACGCTTGAAGAAGCCTATCATGGAACCAAACGGATGATTGAAGTTGGCGGCCGGAGAATTGAAGCCACTGTTCCGAAAGGTATTAAGCATAACAATAAAATTAGGCTCAGCGGACAGGGACAAGCAGGAGCGAAAGACGGAAACAAAGGAGACCTTCTGTTAACGGTAAAAATTATTCCACATCCTGTCTATACCCGGGACGGAGATGATTTGTCCGCCAACATCGAAATCGATTTCTTCAAGGCTGTACTTGGCGGAGAAGCCCGAGTTAAAACCTTAGGCGGAGAAATATCCATCAAGATTCCTCCGCGCACCCAAACCGGAAAAAGTTTCCGTCTGAGAGGGAAAGGAATGCCTATTCTCAACAAACCGGGCCATTTCGGCGATTTTTACGCAAAGATTACGCTTGTCCTGCCCGAAGAGATGTCTGAGAAAGAAATCAGTACGCTTCAGGAATTAAGCCAGGAAAGAAACAGCTGATTACTCCGGCTATATATTCCATTGACCTACCACAAATACCGGTATGTTAACTCAAAGGAGTGATACGCATGGCTTTTGATACCAACCGTTTTACCCAAAAATCCCAGGAGGCAATCATCGCTGCGCAAAACAACGCAGACAGTAGCCATAACAGTCAGGTGGAACCCGAACATCTGCTACTGGCCTTATTGGAACAAAATGAAGGCGTTGTGCCTCAAATCCTGAATAAATTAAATATTTCGCTAGCTAGCGTCAGCGAGAAGACCAAATCCAGCATCGCGAGACTGCCCAGAATGATGGGAGCGGCTTCTCAGTTGAGCATTTCTCCGAGAATGAGAACCGTTTTGGTTAACGCTCATGATCAAATGGAGCCGTTTGGAGATGATTATGTCAGCACGGAACATCTTTTACTGGCGGTTGTTGATCAGGCCGGCGGAGATGCCGGAAAGATCCTGAAAGAAGCCGGAGTTACCCGGGAAGCCCTGTTGAAAGTTCTAAAGGAAATCCGCGGATCTCAGCGGGTTACCGGTCAAAATCCGGAAGGAACCTATGCTGCCCTGGAACAGTACGGCCGAAATCTCGTGACACTGGCCAGAAGAGGAAAACTAGACCCAGTTATCGGCAGGGATGAGGAAATCCGCAGAGTACTGCAGATTCTGTCCCGCCGGACGAAAAACAACCCGGTTTTGATTGGCGAACCAGGCGTAGGAAAGACGGCTATAGTCGAAGGGCTGGCCCAGCGAATCGTGCGCGGTGATGTTCCTGAAGCGATTAAGAATAAAGAAGTAATCTCCCTTGATATGGGCGCACTGATTGCGGGGGCCAAATACCGCGGGGAGTTTGAAGAGCGGCTGAAGGCTGTTTTAAAGGAAGTTGAAAGCCGCGAAAATATTATTTTGTTTATTGATGAGCTGCACACCGTCGTCGGGGCAGGAGCAGCCGAAGGCGCAATGGATGCCGGCAATATGCTGAAACCGATGCTGGCCCGTGGGGAGCTCAGGATGGTCGGTGCAACGACCTTGAACGAATACCGCAAGCACATTGAAAAAGATGCGGCGCTGGAAAGACGTTTTCAGACGGTGATCGTTGCACCGCCGACAGTCGAGGATACGATCTCGATCCTGAGGGGCTTGAAAGAACGTTATGAGACGCATCATGGCGTCACGATTACCGACAGTGCGATCATCGCAGCGAGTATCCTTTCCGACCGCTATATCAGTGAACGGTTCCTGCCGGACAAGGCGATTGACTTGATCGATGAGGCAGCGGCCAGATTGCGGATGGAAATCACCAGTGAGCCGCAGGAACTCGACGATATCAAACGCAGAGTCATGCAGCTCGAGATTGAAAGGGAAGCGCTGAAAAAAGAAAAAGACAAAGCGAGTCAGGAAAGACTGGCTAATATTGAAAAGGAACTTGGGGACCTGAAGGAAAAAAGAAGCGCCCTAGAGGCCCAGCTTCAGGAAGAACGCGAAAAATTGGGCAATATTCACAAGCTAAAGGAAGATATTGACCGGACGAGGGTGGAGATTGAAAATGCCCAGCAAAAATACGACTACAATAAGGCTGCCGAACTTCAGTACGGCGTACTGCCAAAGCTTGAGAAAGAGCTGGCCGAACTTGAACAGCTCGTATCGGGCCGGGAGAATACGCTGCTGAAGCAGGAAGTCTCAGAAAGCGATATTGCTGAGATCGTTGCCAAATGGACGCATATCCCAGTCTCCAAGCTTCTGGAAAGTGAAGCCGAGAAACTGATTACGATGGAGGAAAACCTGCATCAACGGGTTATCGGTCAGGACAAAGCTGTCCAAGCGGTAGCTGATGCGGTCCGGAGAGCTCGTACCGGTTTGCAGGACCCGAACCGTCCGCTGGGTTCATTCCTGTTCCTCGGCCCTACCGGAGTAGGGAAGACAGAGCTGGCCAAAGCCCTGGCAGAATTTCTGTTTGATAATGAACAAGCCCTGATCCGGATTGACATGTCGGAATATATGGAGAAGCATTCCGTGGCCCGGCTGATTGGGGCCCCTCCCGGCTATGTCGGCTATGATGAAGGCGGACAGCTGACGGAAGCAGTCCGCAGAAAACCGTACGCCGTCATTTTACTTGACGAGGTTGAAAAAGCGCATGGTGATGTCTTTAATGTTCTCCTGCAGCTGCTTGATGACGGCAGACTCACAGACGGCCAGGGCAGGATTGTCAATTTCAAGAATACGGTTGTGATCCTAACCAGCAATATTGCCGGACAGGAGATCCGGGAAATGAATGAAAACCACAGCAGTCGGGAATTGATTCGTAAAACCATTGAAGCCGAGTTAAGCCGGTATTTCCGGCCGGAATTTATCAACAGACTTGATGAGACGATCATCTTTGATCCGTTAAAGAAAGAAGATCTTGTCCGGATTGTGGAAATTCAGCTTGACCTGCTACGGAAACGGCTGAAAGAAAGAGGACTTACCCTGACTTTATCCGATAAGGCTTTGTACATGCTCACCGAGGAAGGTTATGATCCCGTATTCGGGGCCAGACCGCTGAAGAGAGTGATTCAGCAGCGAATCCAGAATCTGCTGGCTAAACAGATTCTGCAGGGCGAATTTCCAGAAGGCACCAAAATCCTCGTGGATTATGACCAGGACTATCAGTTTAAGAAGATTTAACAAAAAAACGATCGAACGAGTCTGAAACATTAATATAAAAAAACAACATGGGTTTTATCTGTTAAACCCATGTTGTTTTTATTATTATGACAGGGAATAATGCATAAATTCAGCTCTTTTTGTATATCCTGAAAATACTTAATTCTAAAATACTTAAGAATTTTGGAAGGTGGGATATCATGCAGCATAGTCAAAGCGAAATCAAGAAAATTCTCGATCAGGGAATGATAACAAGATCTTTAGTTGAAAGCGAAGTATCGATGAGGAAATGTGAAATGTTCAGTGAGATGGCTCACGACAGGGAAGTAAAAGCATTTTTTAAGGATCAGGCAACTGCACTCGAGGGATTAAACGGCTTCCTTAAAAGTAAACTTGCTCAAATCATGTAGGAAGGGGATTATTAAGTTTATGAGTAATTTTTCGGATCTAGATATGATGTATGACTACGAAAAAGATGTCTCTGCAGCGGCTTCCGGGTATATGACATTTGCCACCAAAGCCTCGAATGATGAAATCCGGCACCGCTATCTTCAGCTGGCGAATGAAGCAAGCAAAGTCTATGAACGTCTTGGAAAACTTATTGAAAAATCCGGAGGATCGATCTAAGATTATTTGTTAGCAAGTGGAGAACCATGCGTAAAAAAGACGGGTAAGGTTATACAGCGGTATATCCTTCCCGTCTTTTATTTGCCTTGTTTTAAGAATCGATCTAACTACGCAAGCTGCTTAAACAGATTCGCGGTTTCAATCGCGGTTACGGCAGCATCAAAACCTTTATTGCCGGATTTCGTGCCTGCCCGTTCAATGGCCTGCTCAATCGTGTCGGTGGTCAGAACGCCGAAGATCACAGGAACGCCTGTTTCCAGACCGACATTAGCGACACCTTTGCTGACTTCGCTGCTGACATAGTCAAAATGCGGCGTAGCCCCTCTGATCACTGCACCAAGGCAGATGACCGCATCAAACCGTTTTTGTTCAGCAATTTTTTTGGCGGCCAGCGGAATTTCAAAAGCACCGGGGACCCAGACGAGCTCGATATTGTCTTCATCAGCACCATGTCTTTTCAGCGCATCCAAAGCGCCGCCAATAAGTTTATTCGTAATAAACTCATTAAATCTTCCGGCAACAATCGCAAATTTGAGGTTTTCGGCCAACAGTTTTCCTTCAATGGTTTTCAAATGATATCCTTCCTTTCTTTTACAGCCTGTTCGGTCATATTTCTTTTAGGCTATTTGGTTATGATATTTGGTCTTTAGTTCTCTATACTCCTTAATGTCTTTGTCATTCGTCAATTAAGGATTGCCGATTATCACTGGTCAGCGAATATTGGTCAGAAAATGGCCCATTTTTTCTTTTTTGGTTGTCAGGTAGTATTCATTTTCCGGTTTCGCGGGCATTTCGATCGGGACGCGTTCGGTAACTTGAATGCCGTAGCCTTCCAGACCTACGATTTTCTTGGGATTATTCGTCATCAGACGGACTTTGGTGATACCGAGATCAGCTAATATTTGGGCACCGACGCCATAATCACGCAGATCAGGAGGGAAACCCAGCGCCAGATTTGCTTCGACAGTGTCTTTGCCTTCTTCCTGAAGTTTATACGCTTTCAATTTATTCAGAAGTCCGATTCCGCGGCCTTCCTGGCGCATATAGAGAAGTAGGCCGCGTCCTTCGCGTTCGATTTGCTGAATGGCTGCCGTTAACTGGTCCCGGCAGTCGCATCTTCGCGAGTAGAAAACGTCTCCGGTCAGACATTCGGAGTGGACTCTGACCAAAACGGGTTCCCCGTCGTCGACATTGCCTTTGACCAGGGCCAGATGTTCCTTGCCGTCAATTTTGCTTTTAAAACCGACTGCTTTAAAAGTCCCAAATTCTGTTGGAAAATCAATACTTTCGGCTCTTTCAATAAGTCTTTCGTTCAGGCGGCGGTAACTGATCAAGTCTTTGATCGTTACCATTTTCAGATTATGTTTCTCCTTGAATTTCAGCAGGTCGTTCACCCTGGCCATGGTCCCGTCTTCATTCATGATTTCACAAAGGACACCGGCCGGTTCAAGACCGGCCAGCCGGGCCAGATCGACCGATCCTTCGGTGTGGCCGGCTCTGACCAGGACACCGCCTTCCCGGGCCTGCAGCGGAAAAATATGACCCGGTCTGCGCAAATCCTGCGGTTTGCTGTCTTTGTTAATCAGAACCTGAATCGTATCGGCTCTTTCAAACGCTGAAATCCCTGTGGTACTGGTTGCGGCATCGACGCTTATCGTAAAAGCTGTGCCGTGGGGATCTGTGTTGTTCTGGACCATCAGATCCAAATTCAGTTCTTTAAGCCGTGCAGCAGTCAGGGAAGTACAGATCAATCCCCGGCCGTAGGTGGCCATAAAATTGATCCCTTCGGGAGTCACCTTGGAAGCAGCCATGATAATATCGCCTTCATTTTCCCTGTCTTCATCATCGACGACGATAATCATTTTGCCCTGACGAATATCTTCGATGGCTTCCGGAATGCTTGCAAAAATATTTTCTTGTTGTGTCATCTGTTTAAGCTCCTTTCATTAGATAAAACGTTTGCTAAACGTTAGATAAAACCATTTTCAGTTAAGAATTCAACGGATATATCTTTTTTGGTTTGGGGTGGGCTGTGATCCTTTTGCAGGAACCTAGCTACATATTTTCCGATGATATCGGTTTCCAGATTCACCGTAGAACCAATGCGTTTAAAGCCGAGTGTCGTATGCTGAAAGGTGTGGGGGATCAGGGAGACGGTAAAAAAGTCATCCCCGACATCAATGACCGTTAACGAGATTCCATCAATGGCCACTGACCCTTTCGGCAGCAGGGAGGAGGTTATCTCCGGAGACGTTTGAATTCGATAGGTTTGAGCAATGCCGACTGGAGTCATTGCAGTCATTTTTCCGATGCCATCGACATGGCCGCTCACCAGATGGCCGCCCAAACGGCTTTGCAGCTGCAGCGCTCTTTCCAGGTTGACTTTGGTATGCTGCTTTAATTCTTGAAGGTTTGTTCGCTGGAGCGTTTCGTACATAACATCGACAGAAAAACTTCCGGAACCGATGGCGGTCGCTGTAAGACAGACCCCGTTGACGGCAATGCTGTCTCCGATTTGGGATCCCTTCAGTACGAAAGAAGCTTCAATCGTTAATCTGGCGGAGTCTTTCAGCAGATCTAGACTCTTTATTATGCCCAGTTCTTCAATGATTCCTGTAAACATCATTTGTCACTTCCCATTTTGTTGGTATGGTTATAGTCAACTGTCCCGGTAAAACTATAATTTCCTCCCAGTTCGCAGACCACCAGTTGACTGACAGTTACTGCCTCGGACATGCTGGCGAGGTGCAGGCCTGAGAGCGGGGAGAAGCCGGATCCGGCCAGTTTCGGGGCCAACATAAACATGATTTGATCAATCAGCCTGGATTCCAGCATTTTACCGGCGAGCGTGCCGCCGCCTTCCAATAAGATGCTGTTTAAGCCTCCGGCCGCGATATCTCTCAGCAGGTCCGGCAAGGGAACCTGCCTGGACGTATCATACTGCCAGATATCAACCTTGTCGGCAGCAAATGTTTCACGCATCCGCAGCAGTTTATTCTCGTCAGCAGCCTTTGTTGTCGCGATGATGCAGCGGCTGGCGGATTCGTTCCGAAGGACCTGAGCGTTTATAGGAACAGAAAGGGAACCATCGACGATCAGCCGGACCGGGTCCCGGCCATTCTCAATATTGCGGCAGGTTAAGAGCGGGTTATCCTGAAGGACTGTTTGACTGCCGACCATAATGACGTCAAAAGTATTTCTTAACCCATGAACGAAATGTCTGGCCTCTTCCGAAGTGATCCATTTGGAGTCTCCTGATTCTACGGCAGTCCGGCCATCGAGCGTCATTGCAGCTTTATACAGTACAAAGGGCATTTTCGTGATAATCGCTTTCAGAAAAGGCTCATTAATTTTTCGAGCTTTTTCAGCCAGCAGACCGGTTTCGACAAGAATACCGGCATCCTGCAGCTTTTTCACACCCTGACCGCTGACCAGCGGATTCGGGTCCGTCATCGCGACAATCACTTTCTTTACGCCTGCTGCAATCAGCGCATCGGTGCAGGGAGGTGTACGGCCGTAATGGGAGCAGGGTTCCAGTGTGACATAGACATCGGCACCTTCTGCGCTTGATCCTGCAGCATTTAAGGCATGGACTTCCGCATGCGGCGTACCGGCTTTCCTATGGTAGCCTTCCCCGACAATCTGACCGTCCCGGACAATGACACAGCCCACAAGCGGATTTGGACTGGTTCTGCCTGCTGCCAGTACGGCAAGATTCAGCGCGCGTTCCATGTAGTTTTTATCCTCTGCGGTAAAACGATCAGGCAATGGATGTACCCTCCAGTCATTAGCGTGTCAACGACAAATGGAAATATAAATCATTGATAAATTATAGAAAAAATAATAAAAAATGCCCGGAAATACTCCGGGCGTCATCATTCAGATCAACCGTCATTCAAAACAAGCAAGTGAGAGGCTACGCGACAAACACGACAAGCACGTGCACGATCACACCATGTTTTGCTCTTTCCATCCAGACTTTAACTGTCGGCTTCGTAATTTCAACGAATCTGCCATAAGGCTCGCGGGCTGTACCGCCGGTAAGGAATTACACCTATCCCCAGAGTAAAGAACGTATTCAGTTTTACTGCATAGATCGGTCAAGCTGCAATTATCATACTGCAATCCTGTCAAGAATGCAACCATTTTGCACAGAGATCAAGAGAGTCTAAAGGCGGACGACCTCGGCATAATCTTTTTTTAATAAACCTAAAATGATTGCGTCAAAATATTGCCCTTCCACATAATAGGCTTCACGCAGCCTGCCTTCGGTAATGAAGCCGAGCTTCTCATAGCAGGAGAGCGCCCTGGTGTTATTGACCCAGGTCTCAGCGGTCAGTCTCCGGAAATTCCACTGGCCAAACAGGTAGCGGATAAAAGCAGTCAGCGCATCGGTCCCGTAACCTTTTCCCCAGTAATCTTGGAGACCAATTCCGATATAGATGCGGGCCGATCTGGCCGGAATATTGACCTGATCGAAACCAATTGTACCGATAAGGCTGCCTTGTAAATCCGTAATCGCATAGCGGTTGGCATCCTCTTCAAAAAGTTTGCTCTCCAGATCTTCCCGGCGCAGCAGGGTTGCAAGCGGCCAATTGCCGCTGATCCAGTAAGAGAAGTCGTGATCATTATACCATTCATACAAGGTGTCTAGATCATCAATCTCGAGCGGACGGATTCGGGTTCGTTTGCCGTTTAACATGGCAGTCACCTTCCAAACAAAAATGCGTTTAAGTAATCATAGTTTAGCATGTAGAGAAATAAGATCAAGTAGAAGGAGAAGCAAAATGCAAAATAAGGTAAAATATAGCAAAAATGCTTGAATTTTGTTGCTTCTTTCGTTAAGATGAAATTATTCATCTGGAGTCATCATTTATAATTTTGAAAGGGGACTAGAAAATGCTTGAAAACAAAGAATTAAGGGCCATGGCCCGCACCCAGCTAAACGGGAACTGGCTGAAGCCAATCCTGGCCTGCCTGATTTATGCTGCAATCGTGTTTATCCTCTCTTGGATCCCGTGTGTTGGTCCGATTATTACGATTTTAATTGCGGGCCCGCTCATGATTGGTCTGGTGACCTTTACCTTAAAGTTCTGTCGTGCGGAAGACCCGAATGTTGAAGTGGTCCTTTCTGGATTTAAAAATGCCATTAATTGCGCCGGGCTATATCTCTGGTATATGCTGTGGACGCTGTTATGGTCACTGCTTCTGATTATTCCAGGGATCGTTAAAGCGTACGGCTATATGATGAGCTTTTATATTTATGCTGATAATCCTGATATGGGTATCAAAAAGGCCTTTGATCTCAGCAAAAAAATCAGCTATGGCTATCGCGGCAAGCTATTCCTGCTTACCCTCAGCTTCATTGGCTGGGCGATCCTGGCCACGATCCCGTTCTGTCTTGGCTATATCTGGCTGATGCCTTACATGCAAATTACGTTTACAAATTTCTATCAGGAACTGAAAAAAGAAAGCATCAAAAATGGTGTCTGTACTGCGGAAGAGTTTTAAGTCATAGATAAATTTACTCCGGGTAAAAGCCCGGAGTAAATTATTTTTATTGGCTTGATGACTAGATTCTACTGTTAATATATTCAAAAGTTTTCTTAACCATACTACCCCCAACAGAGCCATTCTGTCTTGCGGAGGTGTCTGGGCCTAGGTTAACATTAAGCTCGCTGGCAACACTTTGTTTGTTAACCGGCAGTTTATACTTAGCCATTCAATATCCCTCCTTTTTATTTATTATTTATTTATCTATCTATCTGTAGTATCTGCATATAGGAATTAAATACACAGGTAGTTTATTTTAGTTCAGTAAGTTTTTAACATTTAGCTTAAATATGACAACTAATAAACAGGTTCAAAAGTGGATCAAATATAAAAAATAAGCTCCGGGTAAAAACCCGGAGTTTCTTTTTGATTTTCAATGGTCGGGGCGACAGGATTCGAACCTGCGGCCTCTTGGTCCCGAACCAAGCACGCTACCAAACTGCGCCACGCCCCGATGTCTCTTTTGAAGAACAAATAAAATCATAACAAAAGGCTGAATTCATGTCAAGGATAAAATGCTTTGAATATTTGTTATTGAGCGATAGCTAACCTTTGTTTGACAATAACTTTTCTTAAAAGAGGGGACACTTTCGAGGACAATAAAAGATTGATCAGGTTTTGTGTATGATAATTCCAAATAATAATCTGGCTAGTAAAGCGGGATTATTTTTACTTTGTTGAAAAGTTGAATCTATTTTGATATATTTTCTTTATAAACATAGGGGGAATATCATGAAACGTTGCCTCATTTGCCTAGAAGAATTGGATATGTTTCGGGGTCTGGAAAAAGAACAGTTTACAAACTTGTGTCAATGTACAAATAAAAAACGGCTGTCCAAAGGACACTATCTTTTTTATCAAGGGGATATTACAGGTACTATATTTCTTGTAAAATCAGGAAAACTTAAACTTGTTCAAAGTGCTGAAGATGGACATGAAACAATTCTGGATATCTGTGGTCCCGGTGAGGTACTAGGTGAGTTGTCGTTATATCAAGAACAAAAGGAATGTTCTAGTGCGTTAGCCATGGAAGAGGCTTGCATCTGCTGCTTTAGTAAAATGCAATTTGTAATGTTAATTAAGAAAGATCCTTCTTTTGCCTTAAGGATAATTAATTACCTTGGGCAAAAGCGTTATGCCATTATGAATTCAGATAAGGAAACTAGACGAACTGTAAAAGAAAGATTATTACGTCTATTTTATAACCTTGCCAACCAATATGGGAAAAAGCTGCCAGACGCGACAATGATTGATTTAATAATTACTCAACAGGAATTAGCTGATATGATTGGTTCTTCACGGGTAATGGTCATTCAGGCTCTTAATGAGTTAAAAGAAGCCAAAATAGTCGATCATACTAACAGATATTACATTTTAAAAGATGACCCTTGTCTTAGTACGCACATATTTAAATAATAGGGTCAAGCAGCTACTTCTCTGATTTTTAGGTATGGAAATTCAACTTTCCAAATTTTTTTTATTAATTGTTAAATACTTAACAGTTTCAGAAACATTAATCACCTTATAATAAATCATAATTATATTCTAGGAGGGATTTTTTTTGATAGCTTTAGGTCCTATAGAAATAATGAATCATACTCCCTGGCATTTTCTGGCTGCATCTGTGCTCCTGGTCTTATTTTTTATCGCTACTTTTAGTGATGACCAAAACCTAAAAACAAAACTCCGTAAAATCATGTATGTTGTCTTTGGCTTCGCAGTATTAACAGGATGCTATGTTTGGACACTTGTTGATTTTAGCCTTCCATTGTTAATCAAGAGCATTGGAGGTTTCGCACTCTTTTGGGTGATGATCCAACTCACAAAGAACCGATTCAATAAACTTTATTGGGGGTTATTTATTTTAATTGCCGCTGTAGGTTTAACATTGGCTTTCGTCTACATTTAATTGAATTAATTAACCTTGTTATAAGACTAATTATCCGAAACAATATCAGGCCGCTTCTAACGGAGTAAAAGGGTTGAACAAAGGGAAATACACACGCTGTCAAAGTAGTAAAAAATACTATAGAAATTGATTAAAATGGAACTCTAGAAATATTCTAGAGTTTTTTATTTATAAAGTATGTGAAGGATGAAAGGTAAGCGCTTTTTTAAGCGCTTACAATGCTTGAAAACAAAGAATTAAGGGCCATGGCCCGCACCCAGTTAAAAGGGCAATGGCTGAGACCAATCCTGGCCTGTCTGATTTATGCTGTAATCGTGTTCATCCTGTCTTGGATCCCGTGTGTTGGTCCGATTATTACGATTTTAATTGCGGGCCCGCTCATGATTGGTCTGGTGACCTTTGCCTTAAAGTTCTGTCGTGCGGAAGACCCGAATGTTGAAGTGGTCCTTTCTGGATTTAAAAATGCCATTAATTGCGCCGGGCTGTATCTCTGGTATGTGCTGTGGACACTTTTATGGTCACTGCTTCTGATTATTCCGGGGATCGTTAAAGCGTACGGCTATATGATGAGCTTTTATATTTATGCTGATAATCCTGATATGGGTATCAAAAAGGCCTTTGATCTCAGCAAAAAAATCAGCTATGGCTATCGCGGCAAGCTATTCCTGCTTACCCTCAGCTTCATTGGCTGGGCGATCCTGGCCACGATCCCGTTCTGTCTTGGCTATATCTGGCTGATGCCTTACATGCAAATTACGTTTACAAATTTCTATCAGGAACTGAAAAAAGAAAGCATCAAAAATGGTGTCTGTACTGCGGAAGAGTTTTAAGTCATAGATAAATTTACTCCGGGTAAAAGCCCGGAGTAAATTATTTTTATTGGCTTGATGACTAGATTCTACTGTTAATATATTCAAAAGTTTTCTTAACCATACTACCCCCAACAGAGCCATTCTGTCTTGCGGAGGTGTCTGGGCCTAGGTTAACATTAAGCTCGCTGGCAACACTTTGTTTGTTAACCGGCAGTTTATACTTAGCCATTCAATATCCCTCCTTTTTATTTATTATTTATTTATCTATCTATCTGTAGTATCTGCATATAGGAATTAAATACACAGGTAGTT
Organism: Dehalobacter sp. TeCB1; assembly: GCF_001707455.1. Lineage (NCBI taxonomy): Bacteria > Bacillati > Bacillota > Clostridia > Eubacteriales > Desulfitobacteriaceae > Dehalobacter > Dehalobacter sp. TeCB1. Next base: position 103,888 of record NZ_MCHF01000014.1, read on the forward strand.
TATTTTAGTTCAGTAAGTTTTTAACATTTAGCTTAAATATGACAACTAATAAACAGGTTCAAAAGTGGATCAAATATAAAAAATAAGCTCCGGGTAAAAACCCGGAGTTTCTTTTTGATTTTCAATGGTCGGGGCGACAGGATTCGAACCTGCGGCCTCTTGGTCCCGAACCAAGCACGCTACCAAACTGCGCCACGCCCCGATGTCTCTTTTGAAGAACAAATAAAATCATAACAAAAGGCTGAATTCATGTCAAGGATAAAATGCTTTGAATATTTGTTATTGAGCGATAGCTAACCTTTGTTTGACAATAACTTTTCTTAAAAGAGGGGACACTTTCGAGGACAATAAAAGATTGATCAGGTTTTGTGTATGATAATTCCAAATAATAATCTGGCTAGTAAAGCGGGATTATTTTTACTTTGTTGAAAAGTTGAATCTATTTTGATATATTTTCTTTATAAACATAGGGGGAATATCATGAAACGTTGCCTCATTTGCCTAGAAGAATTGGATATGTTTCGGGGTCTGGAAAAAGAACAGTTTACAAACTTGTGTCAATGTACAAATAAAAAACGGCTGTCCAAAGGACACTATCTTTTTTATCAAGGGGATATTACAGGTACTATATTTCTTGTAAAATCAGGAAAACTTAAACTTGTTCAAAGTGCTGAAGATGGACATGAAACAATTCTGGATATCTGTGGTCCCGGTGAGGTACTAGGTGAGTTGTCGTTATATCAAGAACAAAAGGAATGTTCTAGTGCGTTAGCCATGGAAGAGGCTTGCATCTGCTGCTTTAGTAAAATGCAATTTGTAATGTTAATTAAGAAAGATCCTTCTTTTGCCTTAAGGATAATTAATTACCTTGGGCAAAAGCGTTATGCCATTATGAATTCAGATAAGGAAACTAGACGAACTGTAAAAGAAAGATTATTACGTCTATTTTATAACCTTGCCAACCAATATGGGAAAAAGCTGCCAGACGCGACAATGATTGATTTAATAATTACTCAACAGGAATTAGCTGATATGATTGGTTCTTCACGGGTAATGGTCATTCAGGCTCTTAATGAGTTAAAAGAAGCCAAAATAGTCGATCATACTAACAGATATTACATTTTAAAAGATGACCCTTGTCTTAGTACGCACATATTTAAATAATAGGGTCAAGCAGCTACTTCTCTGATTTTTAGGTATGGAAATTCAACTTTCCAAATTTTTTTTATTAATTGTTAAATACTTAACAGTTTCAGAAACATTAATCACCTTATAATAAATCATAATTATATTCTAGGAGGGATTTTTTTTGATAGCTTTAGGTCCTATAGAAATAATGAATCATACTCCCTGGCATTTTCTGGCTGCATCTGTGCTCCTGGTCTTATTTTTTATCGCTACTTTTAGTGATGACCAAAACCTAAAAACAAAACTCCGTAAAATCATGTATGTTGTCTTTGGCTTCGCAGTATTAACAGGATGCTATGTTTGGACACTTGTTGATTTTAGCCTTCCATTGTTAATCAAGAGCATTGGAGGTTTCGCACTCTTTTGGGTGATGATCCAACTCACAAAGAACCGATTCAATAAACTTTATTGGGGGTTATTTATTTTAATTGCCGCTGTAGGTTTAACATTGGCTTTCGTCTACATTTAATTGAATTAATTAACCTTGTTATAAGACTAATTATCCGAAACAATATCAGGCCGCTTCTAACGGAGTAAAAGGGTTGAACAAAGGGAAATACACACGCTGTCAAAGTAGTAAAAAATACTATAGAAATTGATTAAAATGGAACTCTAGAAATATTCTAGAGTTTTTTATTTATAAAGTATGTGAAGGATGAAAGGTAAGCGCTTTTTTAAGCGCTTACGATGAAAGTACAATGTGACGCTTGCTGACACCTTTGACCTGTCCCCCAAAAAATGTGCAAGCTTTATTTAGAGAAATCGAATAAAATAAGCACATGGGGGATGAGAAAATGAAAAAATATCCGGAAGAAAAAATCATAGCCATTCTGAAAGAAGTAGAAGC
>NZ_MCHF01000015.1:0-1147 GCF_001707455.1 Dehalobacter sp. TeCB1
GCTCAATCAATAAAGACAGCTACTTCGAAATTGAAGGTGAAAAATATAAGGTCATGGATTTAAAGAAATGGGATGATCATTTTGAAGTTTACCTGTACAAGTTGAAAAGGCAGGTGTAGTTATCATGCAGGATATAGATGAAATGATAGACTTTTTCCTTTATGAAAAAGGTGAAAGTATTAAGGTTAATGGAGCTGAGCAGATTGCTCTGATAATTGATGCAGTCGATAAACCGACTTATTATGATGATAAAATTATCCGTTGCAAATGCCAGATAAAAACAGGTGATATTGTTGAATATAACAATTTGAAATATATCCTTATCAGCCAGATTGACAAGGAAGAAAACTCATATAGAGCAAGAATAAGAAAATGCAGCTACAGGGTGGCTTTTAACTGGTCGGGTAATATTAAGTGGTTCGATTGCATTGAAGAAAGTAAAGTGTTTGATGTTGATACTGGCACTTATATATCAGTAGCTTCAGGAAATATTTTTATAACTGTACATTATAATCCCGACACACGAAATATTGCCTTAAATCAGAGATTCTACGTTACCAACCAACCGTTTAAAGTTATCGGAATCGATAAATCCCAAGAAGGTCTTATAAAATTCAATTGCGAATTGGATTCCATAAGCACATCATATGATGACGTTGAGAATAATATTGCAGACCGCTGGAGATATGAAACAGGTCATACCTATACGTTGACCATTATTAATGGTGAAACAGCTAATGTCCTTATAAATGATATTATTCAATTGAATTTATCAGCGACTGATAATGGAACCGCTTTAGCTAATCCTGTGGTTACATATACAAGCAGCGACTCCAATATCGTAAGCGTAGATAATACGGGTAAGGTTATGGGAATTGCCCTTGGTCAAGCTGTAATAACTGCGAAGCTTACATATCATGATGCGGTTTCGGATTCAATTACTATAACCACTGTGGAAACTTTTACCCACAGTTACACTATTGATATAACTGGAAGTACTACTATAAAGCTCGGTCAGAGCCAATCATATGTTGCCCACATTTATGATAATGGTACGGAAGTCTTTGATAAATCTGTAGCCTGGAGCGTAAGAAATCAGGACGGGACTACCTCTCCTGCATATGCCACCATTACAGCAAGCACAGGA